>JAGRLQ010000075.1 GCA_020441735.1 Nitratireductor sp. | reverse complement strand
CACTATTGCGTCGCCAACATGCCGGGTGCCGTGCCGATGACGTCCTCCTACGCGCTCAACAACGCAACCCTGCAATACGGGCTGCAGCTTGCCGACAAGGGGCTCGACGCCATTCGTGGCAACATCCACCTGCAGAACGGTCTCAACGTTCATCGCGGCATGATCACCAATGAAGCCGTCGCCCAGTCGCTGAAGAAGAAGATGGTTGCGCCGCTGAAAGCGCTCGAAACCGCCTGACCCGCAGCATGCTGATTACAGAACCAGCCCGGAACGGCACGCCGCCGCTCCGGGCTTTTTCTTGTCAGTCTGCCCGTTCGATGCGGCACTGGTAGCAGTTGAAGCGCGACGACCGCATGTGCAGATAGGCAACGTCTTCGCGGGCAAGCATCGCTTCGGCGGCTTCGGCAAGTTCGCTTGCCGGAACGACATCTGCGACTTCGTAGTGGATCCAGTCATTGCCGTCATAGCCGCGCAGGATGTACTCGCTGTTGTTGAAGGAGAACATCGGCGCCGGCGCACTCGTATCGGCAGCCCGCTCGCATGGCTCGGCATGCAGGAAGACCGGTCCGGTTTCAGCATAGGGCTGGCGCTCGCCAAACGGGCTGTATGCAAGCGTCAGATAGGCATCTCCCGCAGCAACCGGCTTGAGACAGTGTCGGCAGGGGATCGCGCCGCCATCGGAAACACGTTTAATTGGCGCGTTGCCATAGGCATCCTTGCCGCCGTCCTGCAGATGGCGGGCGGTTTTACTATCCATGGCGATGAATTTGACGGTCATGTCTTTCTCCCGTTTTGATGACGGGAGAGAAATGACGGTGTTTGATGCCGCAAGCCACCCGATTCCTGCGCGGCGGGTTTTTCTTCGCCTATTCCCAGGTGGTGACGGTTTCCTCGCTGACCGCCACAGGTGAAAAGCCCATCTTCTGGTAAAGGCCCAGAGCGGCAGGGTGATCCAGCGTGTTGGTATGGACCGTCACTTTTTCGGGATCATGATCCCATGCCTGCTGGATGGCGGCATTGAGGAACCATTTTCCGAACCCGAGACCCTGATAGTCTTCCATGATGCCGAAATAGGCGAGTTCAACGGATTCAGGCAGGCCCGAAAGATCGAGCTCGAAAAAGCCTGCCGGGCAGCCATCGGCATACAGCACGGCCAGTTCCGTCGTCTCCGCAGTGAGGATTGCTGCAAGCTTCTTGTCGGTCATCACCCGGCGCAGATACCAGTGATGGGCTCTTCCGACCTGTTCATAGAGATAGCGGTAGAAGTGTACCCGCATCTTTTCTGCATGCAGCAGGGCAGCCCTCGGCTGGCTCGGCACGGGATAGGTCTTGTGTGGCCTTGCCGTCATCTCGAGATGCGTAACCCTGGCGGTCAGCTTGCGGGCCTTCTTCTTTGCTGCCATGGCCGGATTTCCCCTCAAGCCCAGCGGGCAACAGGGGCATCTTCCCGCCCGCCCCATTCAGACCACGAGCCGTCATAGAGTGCATGGTTTTCAAACCCGCAAACCTCGAGCGCCAGCGACAGAATGGCTGCGGTCACGCCGGAGCCGCAACTGGTCACGATATGCGAAGCCTTGTCGGCTGCAACCTCCTTCAGCTTGTGCGATAGTTCCTCTGCCGGCAGCAGACAGCCGTCACGCACGACATCGGTGGCAGCAAGTGAGCGTGATCCCGGAACATGGCCCGATGCGAGCCCCGGTCTTGGCTCCGCCACTTCGCCGGTAAAACGGCCAAAGGGACGGGCATCCAGCACCAGAGACTCGCCGCGCCGGATGTTGGCGAGCATGGTGTCAAAACCCCATACGTTTGCCGCGTTGAAAGTGGGGTTGAAGACAGCCGGTGCAGGGGCCTGCAGCGCTCCGGTTTCAACCGGATGTCCGGCTTCCTGCCAGCGGTCAAAGCCGCCTTCAAGAATGCGGACATTGGAGGCCCCCATGACGCGCAGCGCCCACCAGACGCGGGCCGCTGAAAACATGCCCGGACCATCATAGACGACAATCTCGTCGGTTTCGCTCATACCGAGCGCGCCAACGGCCTCGCCGAAGGCTTCCGGTGAAGGCAGCATGTGGGGCAGGCCGCTTGAGGTATCGGCAATGGTGTCGATGTCGAAAAACACGGCGCCGGGAATGCGCGTCTCGGCAAACTCCGCCTTGCCGTCGCGTTCCATCGCCGGCAGGTACCAGGAGGCATCGATGCATTTGGGCTGGCCGCTTTCAAGCCTTCCGGCAAGTTCATCTGCCGTGATGAAGAAGTCTCCGCGCTCAGCCATTTTTGCCTCCGTCACCGCTTTCGGGTTTTGCCAGCGCCTCGTGCCATACCTCGATGGACTTGTCGGGATAGCCTTCGAAATGCATGTGCTTCGGTCCCCTGTCGGGTTCAACCCAGCTCGCCTTGAATTCCGTCATGATGTGCACGGTTTCCGGCGGCACGGGCAGATCGGTATCGATTGCAGAGGCAAAGGGATGCACCAGCTCCGGCCACTTGTCGTGATAGACCCACAGGCCGGATCCGCATTTTGCACAGAATTGCCGCTCCAGCTCGCTGACGCCGTTTTGGGTCACGGCATGATAGACGGAAATGTTTTCTTCGCCTTCGACTTCGAGCGAGTCGGCCCAACCCATGATGTTGATTGCATATCCGCCGCCGCCCTGGGTCTTGCGGCAGATCGAGCAATAGCATCGCTGATAAGGGTAGGGGGTGTTCGTTTCGACGCTGAATCGCACCGCTTTGCAATGGCAGGAACCTTCGAGTTTCATGGTTCAGTCCTGTTGGTCACTGTGCCGGCGGCGGCCCGAAACGCATCCGGAAGCGGCGGTTTTCCCGTCCCTTCTTCTCGATCTTGCCGATGTGGATTTCGCCCACTTCCTGGGTTTCGCTCACATGGGTGCCGCCGCAGGGCTGGCTGTCCACGGCAGCATTCTCGCCGATGCACACCAGCCTTATGTCGCCCAAACCGCGCGGCGGGCGGACATTCTTCGAGCGCACGATTTCCGGATTTGCGTCAAGCTCGGTTTCGGTAATCCATTGCGAGTAGATCGGATGATTGCCGTTGACCAGCGCCATCAACTGCTCGGTGATGTCTTCCTTGGTAACGCCTGCCTCGGGAATATCGAAATCGACGCGCGATTCCTCCTCGCCCACATTGGCGCTGGTGATCGGGTAGGGGCAAACGACCGACAACAGGTGACAGGCCGTGTGCATGCGCATCAGCTTGTAGCGCCGCTCCCAGTCGATATGGCCGGTCACCGTCTCGCCCACTTCCGGAAGTGGCTCGCCTTCGGCAGGAACCAGCACGATTTCCGACTTGTCGGCGCCATTGACGGTCGTCGCAATGGCGATTTTGGAGCCGTCGACACGCTCGAGATGGCCGCTGTCGCCGGGCTGACCGCCGCTGGTGGCGTAGAAATTGGTGCAGTCGAGAATGATCCCACCGCGCTCGTTGATTGCGACAACTTTGCCTTCGCAGGCCGTCAGATAGGCATCATCGAGAAAGGCCTTGCGGGTTTTTGAACTCATGACAGATTACGCACTTTCGGGGACTTCTTCATAGGGGATATCGGTTCGCGCTGCGCGTTCCAGCCAGGCCGGCACCGGCAGTTCCTTCGAGCGGAGGAAATCCGGATTGAACAGTTTCGACTGATAGCGCGAGCCGAAATCGCACAGCATGGTCACGATGGTATGGCCCGGCCCCAATTCCCTGGCCAGCCGGATCGCGCCGGCAATGTTGATGCCGCTCGAACCGCCAAGGCAAAGCCCTTCATGCTCAAGCACGTCGAAGACGATCGGCACGGCTTCAGCGTCCGGAATCTGGTAGGCAAAATCGGGCGTGAAGCCTTCCAGATTGGCGGTAATGCGGCCCTGGCCGATACCCTCGGTGATCGAATCGCCTTCCGACTTGAATTCGCCGGTGGTGTAGTAGGAATAAAGTGCGGCGCCGTTCGGGTCGGCCAGCGCCACCTTGATGTTCTTGTTTTTCGCTCTCAGGCCGGTTCCGACGCCGGCTAGCGTGCCACCGGTGCCGACTGCGGAGACGAACCCATCGACCTTGCCACCGGTTTCCTCCCAGATTTCCTGCGCTGTGGTTCGGATATGGCCATCCCGGTTGGCCACATTGTCGAACTGGTTCGCCCAGATGGCCCCCGACGGGCTTTCCTTCGCGATTTGCTCGGCAAGGCGGCCGGAAACCTTCACATAGTTGTTCGGGTTACGGTAGGGAACCGCAGGCACTTCCACCAGTTCCGCCCCCATCAGCCGCAGCGCATCCTTCTTTTCCTGGCTCTGGGTCTTGGGGATGACGATAACGGTCTTAAATCCCAGCGCATTGGCGACAACCGTTAGTCCGATACCGGTATTGCCGGCCGTGCCTTCAACGATGATGCCGCCTTTCTCGATCTGCTTGCGCTTGACGGCATCCTCGATGATGAACAGGCCTGCGCGATCCTTCACCGACTGGCCGGGATTGGCAAATTCGGCCTTGCCGAGAATGTTGCAGCCGGTGATTTCCGACGCTTGCCTCAGCCGGATAAGTGGCGTGTTGCCGATCGCTTCGAGGGTGGAATTCCTGATCATCGCATTTTCCTGCCACGTTTCATGTTTGGCTGCCCGGCATGCTCCGGGACTTGAGCGCGTGTTTTGGTCAACCTATTGGCCAAGCAGGCGGGGAGCAAGACGCTAAACCGGCAAGGCGAAGGAAATGTCATTCCTGTTGCTGGTTGCGGGTATAGGATTGCCGCACGCAGGTGAAACGGCGCAATAAATTGCTAATGCAGGAAAGCTGAGAAAATTCTGGAGGCCTCGCCCGGACATCCTGCTTTGAATGAAATCAACGGGTTGGCGGGAAAATGTGTCCCACCAACCCCCAGAAAAACGCACTGAAATGCAGCATTTTGTCCCACCTTTTAGATGGAGTTCATGCCGATTCCGGTAGCGGCAATGTCCGCACTGGTACGGAAATCTTGCCAGCCCGCGCCATCGATGTTGATCTCCATCAAGCTGTTGAGACCCAGGCGGGCATCATACAAGGCGCAGACGATGCCGACACGATCTCCCGGATTGATGAGCATCGTGGCCTCTGTGCGGACTTCATGCGGTGCGTCACCGCTTTCCTCACGGGCATAGGCGACATGCGACTCTGTTCCGATGGCACCCGGAGCGCTGCCCTGCCACAGATAGATGATTCCTTCATGCTTCGAACCGGAAGCTTTCAGGCGGAAGCTGATGGAGGCACCATTTGCCACGCTGCACGGCATGTAGAGCGAACCGGAGAAAAGAAACAACTCCGCCGTATTGGCATCCGAAGTCGGATAGAAGTTGTTGATCGTGTTGAAGGTCGAATTGATGATCTTCGTCACAGCGTTCTGATTGTTACGGGCCGTGTCGTTGATCGTCGGATACCCTTGCGCGGTCAGCTTCGACAGCAGGGATGCAAACCCAGCTTCCGACAAGTAGGTATGGCTGCCCGAGCCAAGGGCGGCTTGTGGAACCGCCCAATTTGCTTGAACGGCAGCGGTATCTGCTGCGCTATTGTGATCGGCAGCAGCCTGGAACCACTGGAGCGTCATCTTGCCGTCTACGCTGTCGAGGATATCCTGACAGGTCGTTTCAGGATCGTCCGGCACACCGGGATCGGCTACAATGCTCCAGATTTCATCGGCCCTGCGCCACTGGACGCCATTGCCGGCAATGTGGGTGGAGCCGTTCGCATCTCCGTTCACCTTGAAGTCAGTCATCGATTAAGCCT
This sequence comes from Nitratireductor sp., assembly GCA_020441735.1. Classification (GTDB taxonomy): domain Bacteria; phylum Pseudomonadota; class Alphaproteobacteria; order Rhizobiales; family Rhizobiaceae; genus Salaquimonas. Next base: position 8,050 of record JAGRLQ010000075.1, on the reverse strand, counting down.
TCTGGTTGATCTGCATCCACAGATAATCGTCTGGATCGCCATTACCGACCGTATCGACACGCATTGCCAGCTTATCGACATCCGGCCTGTACCAATGGCGCCCAGGTACATCGACATAGTTCTCGTCAGCTGTCGGATCGGCATTTGAAGAGATGATGGGAGGCAAGACACTGATCGATTCACCGTCATTGTGAACGAAACCCGTCCCGACCGGAATGCCTTGACCGGAGACGAAGGGTACATACTCGGCGGCATCGCAATCCCAGACGTAAAGGATGCGCGGAACCACTGTGTCATCGATCCATGCAACCGGATTACCATTTGCAGGAACGATGGCCGGATCGGCTGCATCCATCTCGGTCTTGCAGGGGATGGCAACCTGGTTCAGCGCCTTCTGCAATTGCGAAATGAGCCAATTGAACAGTTCACGGTCAGCAGGGCCGCAAACAAACCCACTCGCCATCTCGGCAGCAGTCGCGGCGCGTTGATCGCCTGCATAGGCCCATTCGGGATCAAACAGTTTTGGCATGATTGTCCTCTTAGAAGTTCAAGAAATTGCCGGAACAGAACCCGTCGAAGCCGGTTCCAAATCCAAAGACGGGGGCTTCACCAAAGACGAAGCGAACACGGACGCCAGGTGCTACCGGCAGCACTTCCGGGTAGAGAAACCGAACCTTGCGTTCCTCGTTTGTCAAACCACGTGCAACATGAATGCTGATCTCTCCGGCCCGCTCGAAATAGACGGCTTCACCATCGCCAAAGAGGATATCCAGAGCGCGTTCCAGGTTCGGCCGGAACCAATTACCGGTCAGGGTGATGACACGGGATTTCAGGAACTTACGATAGAACTCATCATCCGCGAAGTGATACGGATAGTGCTCCGGCCCATCGCATCCCTTCCAATTGCTGTCGGAACAGAACCCGGTGACGGGTGGGCCGTCATAGCAGGCATCATCACACTCAAAGCCGAACACAGGAATCTGCTCGCCCTTGCAATGATCGCGCGGCCAGCCCAAGCGCTTGCCGAGGAATGTCAGCTGCTCGCCTACCGCAGTGTCGATGTCGAATTTAGGCGGTATTGCACAGGTTTCCTCTCCAGCCTGCCGTACCTGGTCGAGATAGTTTCGGATCAACCCCTGCAAACGCGGGCTCTCGCGATACTGCGTCAGAAGCCGGTCAATCTTGCTTTCCAGCAGGGCCGAAAGATCGGGACAATCAACCATCACTCAAAACTCACATAGATGCGGGAAGCCGACATGGCTACTCGCTCGAACAACCCCACCGAAAGAGGAAGGTCCGACATATCGGCTCCGGTTTTACCAAAAGTAACGGTGGCGACCTCGATGCCGGGCAAAGCCTCTGCGGGCGCCCGAACCTTGGAAACCGTCACGGTATCGCCGTTGCGCAATCCGCAGGCTCCCATCAAATCGGCGATGATCGCAGCCTGAATGTCCGCTGCGCTGGCGGGAGCGCAGTCGCAAAGATCACCAGAGGCCCGGACGGTGATATGAACATCAACCGGAACGTCAACGGGCCGGATAAAGCCAATCGATCGGCAATAGCCTGTTTGACTGATTTCCAATTGCGTGTTGCCGATGAGGCCGATGCCGGCAACCGTATGATCGTAGATCGCCTGGGCCACCGCCTCATCTGTCCCGCCCTTCACAGCAAATGCCAGGGTGTTTGGTGGAATACCGAGATCAGTGATCTCCGCAGACGAGTTCTCCCGGACGCTGACCCACTCCACACCTTCGACAGCGAGGATCTGGTTCAACGTGTAGGTAATCGAGATATCGGTCTTGCCGACATTGGTAATCCGCTTGCGAAAGGCAATGTCGGTCTCGCCCGGCATCCGCTCAAGATCGCGGAGCTTTGCCAGCACGTCGAGCCGCAAGCCGTCTGCCTGGTCCGGGTCATAGCTCTGATAAACCGCCAGCGCCAGCTGCCAGATATCGGAAGCATAATCGCCAAACAACGCATTGATCTGCCCCAGCGGGCTTTGTGCCGTCTGGATGATCGAGGGGCCGAATACCGCGGCTTGCGCGTTCTCGGTCTCGATTTCCTGGATGATTTCGTGCAGCTGCTTCACATTGAAGCCGGTCGGCAATACTCCGAACGGTTCTGGCATGGCCTATATCTCCGAAATATGGGGCGTCAGGAGGCGTTTACGGTCTCCGCCCTACCAGCACACCTAAAAAGCAAAACGGCGCTCCAAGGCGGTTTAAAACGCTGTCACGACATCGGTGTCGGTGTTGAGCTCTGTGGAAACGACGAGCGAACGGGTCAGAATGCCCCGGGTCTTGAGATCGGTGACCAGTTCCATCTCCACAATGTCGCGAACGCCAGGCGTTGCCATGATCTCGGTTCGCAACAGCGCTTCGGCTACCAGCTGGGCGCGTGTATCCCGCTTTCCCATGACCTCCTGGAGCCATTGAATGCCGATTTCCTGGTCGAGATACCATTCTCCCCAGAATGTATGGATGCGCTGGCCGACATGCTGCGCCACCGCATGAGCATTGTCGATCATCACCAGTTCGTTTGAGACCGGATCGACATATAGGTCGCTTGCGTAGGACAGGCCCATCTGGTCATCCGGCACCGTCATCCGAATCGTGCGATACCGAATGTCGAGTTCCGGCGCTTCCGGGTAAAGGAAATCCGGGGGCAGGGCATGCCAAGTGCCACCATCGTCATAGGTGACCTCGAAAATCATGGTCACCGCTTCCTCGGTGGGGCGGCTGACATAGACAATCATTTCATGCAGTCCGACCGGCAATGGCAGCTGCGTCATGGCGACAAGATCGATCTCCTGACCATCGGCAAGCAAACCGCCGAAATCGGTTTCGGGATCGCCGGCACCGTTCCGCATTCGAACCCTGTGTGGATTCCAGAGCCAGAAATGAACCCTTGCCTGGAACGGCCCAGGCTCGCTGCCCTCCAGCACGATTGTCGATGTCGGATTGATGGTCGTCGAAGTAGGCTGCTTCGGATGTTCCGGCAACCCGTTTTCACCGGTTTCGGAAAAGGCTGTCACCGGAGCTAGAACACCGGGATCAGCAACAGCGTTGGCACCGTCCCAGATTTCCACGCGAACACCGCTGCCCTTGGTGATGATGTCGGAAAAGGCAACCATGTCTTTACCTCAATTTGATCGTGGCGAGCCGGTCCTGGAGGTCGGCATAATCACCGGCAAACAGAAGGGAATGACCGGAGCCAGCAGATGAGCCATAACTGATAATCAACTTGTCGCTTTTCAGCAGCCCCAGCAGTTCATGCAGGATGGTGAACAGTTCCTCGCCGCTTTGCCCTTCGAGCGCGAACTTGCCAGCCTCCGACATTTCCAGCTTGGCGTCGCCCGCCTCATTGCGGATCTCGAAGTTCTCGTTGTTGTAGGCAGCCAGCGCCCTCGGCTCCGGCTCGAAACCTGGAACGAACACTGCATCGGACAGATCGTGCAAACGCAGGCTTTCCGGCTCGCCGATCTCATCATCCTTGTAGTATTTGTCCATGGATCGGCTGGCGAAGATCACCATGCCGCCGTCGCCTTCCTTGATCGGCTTGGTGAAGGCGAACTTACCGCCCCTGGTCTGCATCACCGGCACTTCCAGAAGCTCCGGGTATTCGACCGGCTGGACCTCATCCTTCGTTGATCCTGGCACCGGATGATACTGCATGTGTTGCAGCTTGATCTTGGCCTGCTGCTTTTCAGGATCGAACGAAACCACTTTCGCAAGCAGCATCGTATTGGTGTCGATGCGTTCGGCCTGGGTGCGCACCCGTTCACGCTCGGCATGATTGAGACGAGCCCGCTTGTGCTGAAATGACGACATTATTCTCCGAGCCTCACTGCCTCGATGCTGGTCTTGAAGTCGCCGTTTCGATTGTCACCGGAATGGGTCACGTTGTGGACGCGAAACTGCCCGCCAGCACCGTTCATATCGAGCGTTTCTGATCGCACATCGACTTGCCGTCCCGGCAGGATTTGCGGCTCCAGCAGCACATCCACATTGACGCCCTTGTCGGTGATCGTCGGCACGTCCAGCATGCCGGTCTGCTGCGAGATGATATACATGCCGTTCAGAAACTCGTTTTCCGGGCAGGTCTCCAAAATGCCGTCATTGATCATCCAGTGAAACCGATGCGTTCTCGACAGCTTGTCGATCTCTCGCAGGCCGGTTCCCATGGTAACGACCGGACGCCGGCTCGGCGGAAGCGCATCGATGCCCTTGAGTTCGCCAATCTCCACGCCTTCCATGTTGTTGATGACATCCTCGATAATCTGCCGCGGCTTCGTACCGGTGGGATGCGTCTTGCAGACGACCCCCTTGCGGGTTCCCTTGTCACCGTCACCGCACTTGACGTTGGTGATGATGTCGGTCCCGTCCCGGCGATGTTCGACATCCCGGATATAACCCTTGAAGATCATGGCGACATTGGAACCGCCCATCGGCGGGGTATAACCGGCCTCGAACTCGATCTCCTTGTATTCCTCGGAGAAGGCCATGCGATGCGCACTGGTGAGGTTCCAGATGTCGAACTCGGCATCATTGTTCTCGCTGGAAAGTGTCTTACGGACGGTAAAACCCACCTTCAACTCGCTGATCGACAAGGCGCCACCATCCACCGTCATGTTGACGAAACGGAGATATTTAAGCATTGGCGACCTCGGCCAGATCGGCTTCACTGACGAGAAACAACCGGACCTCGCGCTTCGGCAACTCGGTTCGGCCAGGATGAGGCCGACGATCCGTGTAATCCCAGGCAACCAGCTTCCCGATCCCGAAATCGAACGGCTCGATGAGATCCTGCCGCAAGAACACGGTGCGGCCATGCAGCTTCCAGGTGTTGTCGATTTTCAGGTCGAATACCCATCGCTTGAGCATGTCCATGAACCGGAACCGGAAGGTGACAGTCGTCGCCCCTACCAGCACGGTAAGTTCCTGGTCGGCGGTATCGGTCAGAACGATTTCCCTCATGCCAGCGCCTCCAGAATAGCCCGGTTCCGCTGACCCTCTTGGGTCGTCGTCGTGATCGGAACGGTTCTGGCTGCCACATTGCCCCGTGCCAGCGGTACCGCTGCCTTGTTGGCAATGTCAGCGGCTACCGTCAGGGCCGACATGGCTGACTGCGTGGTCTTGGCCGCAGATGATCCAACGCGGGCAGAAAAGGCGCCACTGGCCGCTTGAGGCTGGGTGGAGCCGGAAGAATAGGCCGCAGAGTTCACCAAAATGATCTCACGCAGTTCAGCCCGGAAATAAAGCACCCGCCCGGTGACGACATCCCTGGTCGGATTGAGCGACTTGATGAGCATGTTCCGGTAAACGTAAAGCGGTGTCACCAGATAGAACGGAACCCGGCTTTCCTGAAAGGCCACGAGCGCCTGAAACGTGCCGGCCGCGTCGAACACGCTCTTGCCGGTCGCACACTCAAGGATGACCTCTTTCGGCTGTGCGTAGGCATGATCGGTCACATCTGCACCGAACTCGACCGGGTTCTCGGTGATTTCGAGCTCGGTCTTGTGGCTCTCGAAGATCACCGCATTGATCGCAACCGGGCCTATGCGGCGGGAAAAGATGACACTCGACATCAGTATGCCGCCTCCGGTGCGGTGGTGCTAGCGGACTGGAAAGCTGCCTCGGTCGTTGCCTTCGCAACAGCCTTACCGGCAGCACCCGGCGCCTGCGCCTCGGTGATGTTCTGGGTGATGTTCACGTTGGCCGTGTTCTGGGTGTTGTTGTTGGAGTTCTGCTGGATCGGCCCTTGAGCAACCGTATCCGGCTTTACCGGCCCGAACTGGCCGACGACACCGCTGTTGGTTGCGGCGGGAGGAACCGCAGGCGGTGGAGCACCAGGTGGGGAACCAGGCAGAAAACCTTCACCCGACATATCGCCGGCATCGCCCGGCATCTGTCCGCCGAACTTGCCCTTGAGCCAGCCAATGCCGCTGGAGATCGGACCCCAGAAGGCATCCCATTTCGCCTTGAGCCAGGCCAGCATCCCGTCCCACATTGCCTTGACCGAGGCGACTGCATTGGCAAAGCCGCTCTCGATACTGGATGAAATGGCGCTGCCCAGCTGCTCGATGTCATGGGCGATGACCTGGATTAGAGCAGATATCCACTCGATCACGCCACCGATGACAGATTCACCACCAGAGAAATAAGCCCACAGGTCTTGCACCGCAGCAATCAGAACGCCAACCACGGCGATCCATGGGAAGAAAGCCGCAACGATCAGGCCGATGACGGTCAGAATGGCCTGTCCATCGGTCAGGATGAGGCCGAAGAAACCGGTGAGCAACTGGACGCTATCAACCATCCAGACTACCGATCCCGCCACACCCTGAACAATGTCAATGAGCGCAACGCCCAGGCTGACCAAGGTTTCAAAAGCACTCGCGACATCATCGACCTGGATATTGGCGATGATGTTGCTAACGGTCTCCAGACCACGAACCAGTGTGTCGGAGATGGTCTTGGCGATCTCATCCAGCCGACCGCTCTCATCGAGCCGGTTTACCTCGTCAAGCAGACCTTGCAGCTTGCCCTTGACGGCATCATAGAAACCCGCATCCGCGATCTTCTTCCGAAACAGCGTGAAGATGTCGGCAAGGTTCGACTCGATGCCTTCGGAGGTCTTGGCAAATTCATCCGCGGCTCCCGCGTAGCGGTCTTTCAGACCCTCGATCAGGAGCTCGATAGCATCCCGGCCGAGCTTGCCCGCCGACTGCATTTTCATGATCTCGGCGGTGGTCTTGCCCATCTTCTCGGCAAGGATATCGTAGACCGGGACGCCTCGACCGAGCAGCTGCAGGGCGTCGTCGCCCATCAACCGGCTTTTGGTCCATGCCTGACCCATGGCAAGGATGATTCCATCCAGCGCCTCGGCACCCTTGCCGGTAGCCGCCATGGTATCCATGAGCGTCTGGAGGGAGCCGTTCGTCGGGTCCATGCCGAACGAACGCAGCTTCACATAGGCAGCAACCACCTGGTCGAGTTCGAGCGGCGTTTTCTTGGCGAACTCGGTAATCCAGTCCATCGCCTTCTGGCCGGCTTCCGCGCTGCCCTCCAGCGCGTTCAGCTGCACCTTTAGCTTCTCGAACTGCTTGCCGACCCCGAACACGTTCTTGCCGACTGCAATACCCGCTGCGCCAATACCCAGCAGGGCAACACCGATTCCTACAGCTGCCGTCTTGACCGCTGAAACCAGGCCACGAGTTACGCTTTTTGCCCGGTCAATGCCACGCACAAACTGTTGGACGCCCTCATCCTCATAGTCGTAACCGAGTACGACAATGAGTTCTTCGAGGACGCTCTTAGCCACTTGGTTTCTCCGGCTTTGACTTCTCGCGGATCAGTTCGCGGAGGTTGCAGATTTCGTGCAGGTCCGCGAGATCGTTGAGGGTGAGGACGGTCTTGAGATCAGCCAGCCGGCAAAGCGGCGGGTCGGCCATGACAGGCCGAAGGATGTAGAAGCGGCTGTTCAGATTGGGCATGTAGGCATCCCACTCCCAGCTGGAGATTCGGATGCCGTCCGGCTCAAGCTCTAGGTCTTGCGCCGGTCTGCGGGAAAAAAATCCCGGAACTGAACCTGGATGACGAAGAAAGCCAGCTTGTAGGCGTCCAGGATCGATTTGATGTGGTGATCGAAGGTCACTTCAACCCAGCCGGATTGCTCCGCGATCTCGGCTTTCTCGCAAAGCTCGACGAGAAGATTATGGGCGACATCGACATCCAGCTGCTCGACGAAACCCTGAAATGCCTTGAACAGCGAAAGCATCTCATCATCGCTGACGTTATCGCCTTCCTTTTGCTCCGCTCCTTTGGTGCGGATTGCCTTGACAGCACCGGCCAGCTGACCGCCTGCGGCCATTTCTGCGAGGCCTGGAAACAGGGGGCCGGCCATCTTGACCAGGCGAAGCATGAGTTTATGCGCTTCGGTCGCTGGAAGCTGATCTACCCGGTACTTGTTCTCGCCGATTTTCTTCTCTGCCATTGATCTTGCCTTTCAATGAAAAAAGGGGCGGTCAGACGACCGCCCCGAGTTGAAC
>JAGRLQ010000074.1:5761-7149 GCA_020441735.1 Nitratireductor sp. | reverse complement strand
ACCACTCAAGTGGGGCTGATCAGTGGGTCACCAATACCGGCCATTTTGGTTTTGTCGCATATTGTGAAATTTCGACCCAAATGCATTGATTTGGTAGAGTGGCTTTTCCCAGGTCACTGGTACGGTGGTTTGTCAGGGTGAACGGTGAAAGCCAATTTCCGCACCATTACCTGTTTTGCAGGCAGTGAACCGGAGATCCGTTTGCTTTAGACTTGTTACGCAGCCTTTATGCCCGTCTCACATCCTGAAGCAGCCGACGGGCATGGTTTGCCGTCAATGACGGCTGTTACAGTTCGACCGACTCATGCAGCACATAGGCCATGATCTGATCGCGCGTGATCCCGATGGCAGCAAGCTCCTTGTCGGTCATTGCGCTCAGCCGGCGGATTTCGGCCATGTGATCGTTGACGGTCTGCTCCATCTCGTTGCGGTCGACGAGCAGATTGAGGCTGGTGGAAAGCACACTCAGCAAGAGCGGTGATACGCCCGTCTGTTTCGGCTGGTGGTGCATCATGGTTCATCCCTGTCTATCATGTTGGCCCGGTTCTCAGGCGCATTGCTGTTCTTCTGCGTTAAACAGCTAATTCCCATTCTCAGGAAATGACTGTGCATTTGGTCACAATTGTGATTGCCCGATGGAAGTTTCGTGGCGCCAGCGGGGTATTTGCACGGCGACGGCGGCCGCAATCCGGCATGAAAATGCGCTCTTGCCGGGTTTACCGCATTGGTCTTGCGGCTGTAGAATTACAGCAGGCGGGCCTGCCAAGCGTTGCGGCCCGGTTTCCGTGAAATCCACGAGAGGAAAGCATGCGTTATCTGCACACCATGGTTCGCGTTCGCGATGTCGATGAATCGCTCGACTTCTACTGCAACAAGCTGGGACTGATCGAAACCCGGCGCATCGACAACGACAAGGGCCGTTTCACCCTGATCTTCCTGGCTGCGCCCGGCAATCTGGAACAGGCGAAGGAGACCCGCTGCCCGGAAGTGGAACTCACCTACAACTGGCCGGGCGAGAACGGTGAAGCCGAGGAATATTCGGGCGGCCGCAATTTCGGCCATCTCGCCTACAAGGTCGATGACATCTACGAGACCTGCCAGCGCTTGATGGATGCCGGTGTTACCATCAACCGCCCGCCGCGCGACGGCTACATGGCCTTCGTCAAGTCGCCGGACGGCATCTCGGTCGAACTGCTCCAGGAAGGGGATCCCCAGCCACCGCTGGAGCCCTGGGCTTCGATGGAGAATACCGGCACCTGGTAGGGCGCCGGCCTTTCGGGGCGGCTCTGGTTACTCCGCCGCCTCCGCATAGGCTTCCATCGGCGGGCAGGTGCAGATCAGATGGCGGTCACCGTGGACGTTATCGACCCGGTTGACCGGCGGCCAGT
>JAGRLQ010000074.1:0-5742 GCA_020441735.1 Nitratireductor sp. | reverse complement strand
GGAAGGCGCCGGGCGGAAAACAGCCCTGCTCGCGGCTGTAGGGCCGATCCCACTCGCCGACGAGATCCTCCATCGTGTGCGGCGCATGTTTCAGCGGATTGTTGTCCTTGTCCATCGTGCCGTCGGCAATCGCCCGTGCTTCCTCGCGGATTGCCAGCATGGCGTTGCAGAACCGGTCGAGTTCCGCCTTGGGCTCGGATTCGGTCGGTTCAACCATCAGAGTACCGGCAACTGGCCAGCTCATCGTCGGCGCGTGGAAGCCGCAATCGATCAGCCGCTTGGCGACATCATCGACGGAAACGCCCGCCTCTTCCATCAGCGGCCTCGTGTCGATGATGCACTCATGGGCCACCCGGTCATTGTCGCCGGTGTAGAGAACCGAATAGGCACCGGAGAGCCGCTTGGCGATGTAGTTTGCGTTGAGGATTGCAACCTTGGTTGCCTGCGTCAGCCCTTCGCCGCCCATCAGCAGGCAATAGGCCCATGAGATCGGCAGGATCGAGGGCGAGCCATAAGGCGCGGCTGAAACCGGCCCCGGACCCTCCTTGCTCTCGTGAGTGCCCGGCAGGAAGGGAGCAAGATGTACCTTGACCCCGATCGGTCCCATGCCCGGCCCGCCGCCGCCATGAGGGATACAGAAGGTCTTGTGTAGGTTGAGGTGGCTGACATCGCCGCCGATTTCACCGGGCTGGGCCAGCCCCACCATGGCATTCATGTTGGCGCCGTCGATATAGACTTGGCCGCCATGTTTGTGCGTGATCTCGCAGACCTCGCGCACCGTGTGTTCGAACACGCCATGAGTCGAGGGATAGGTGATCATGCAGCCGGCAAGGCTGGCGCTGTGCTCCTCCGCCTTCTGGCGGAAGTCGTCGAGATCGATGTTGCCGTTATCATCGGATTTCACGGCCACCACCTTCCAGCCGACCATGTGCGCGGATGCCGGGTTGGTACCGTGCGCGGAGGTCGGAATGAGGCAGACATTGCGGTGCTCGTCGCCATTGGCAATGTGATAGGCGCGAATGGTCAGCAGACCGGCATATTCGCCCTGGGCGCCGGAATTGGGCTGCATGGAAAACGCATCATAGCCGGTGATCATGCAGAGCTTCTTGGAAAGGTCGGCAATCAGTTCGCCATATCCTTCCACCTGATCGGCCGGCGCAAAGGGATGCACGTCGGAAAAGGCAGGCCAGGTAATCGGCAGCATTTCCGCCGTCGCATTGAGCTTCATCGTACAGGAGCCGAGCGGGATCATCGCCCGGTCAAGCGCCAGATCGCGGTCGGCGAGACGGCGCATGTAGCGTGTCATTTCCGCTTCGGCACGGTTCATGTGAAAAATCGGATGGGTGAGATACTCGCTGGTGCGCAGGCAGGATTCCGGCAGCCGGTATTCGTGGCTGCTGCTCCAATCGTCCTCTCCTTCGCCACCGAAGGCGCGCCAGACCGCCTCAATGGTTTCCGGATAGGTCTTTTCATCCAGACTGATGCCGATATGTTTCTTGCCGATCCTGCGCAGGTTGACGCCATTGGCAATGGCGGCATTGAGAATGACGCCCTGCAGTGAGCCGACCTCGACCGTGATCGTGTCGAAGAACACGTCCGGGGAGACGGTAAAGCCGAGACCTTCAAGCCCCTTGGCAAGCCGCGCCGCCTTGCGATGTACGCTTTGTGCGATGGCTTTCAGCCCTTCTGGACCGTGGAAGACGGCATACATCGAGGCCATTACCGCCAGCAGCGCCTGCGCGGTACAGACATTCGAATTGGCCTTTTCCCGGCGGATGTGTTGTTCGCGCGTCTGCAGCGCCAGCCGATAGGCAAGATTGCCGCGCGCATCGATGGAAGCGCCAATGATGCGACCGGGCATGGCGCGCTTGTAGTCGTCCTTGCAGGCCATGTAGGCGGCATGCGGTCCGCCATAGCCAAGCGGCACACCGAAACGCTGGGTCGAGCCGACGGCAATGTCGGCGCCCATGTCGCCCGGAGAGCGCAGCAGCGTCAGCGCCAGCGGATCGGCGATCATGATTGCCAGTGCCTGGGTTTCGTGCAGGGCGGTGATCTGTGAGGAAAACTCGCGCACATGACCGTAGGTGCCCGGATACTGGAAGATCGCGCCGAACACCTTGGCCGGATCGAGGTCTTTTTCGGGGTCTCCGACAATGATCTCGATATCCAGTGGCTCGGCCCGCGTGCGCATCACCGCGATGTTCTGCGGATGGCAGTTTTCATCGACAAAGAAGCCGGTCTGTTTCGACTTCGAGACACGCTGCGCCATCGTCATCGCTTCAGCTGCCGCCGTCGCCTCGTCGAGCAGCGAGGCATTGGCAATCTCCAGTCCGGTCAGATCACTCACCATGGTCTGGTAGTTGAGCAATGCTTCCAGCCGGCCCTGCGAGATTTCCGGCTGGTAGGGTGTGTAGGCGGTGTACCAGGCCGGGTTTTCCAGAATGTTGCGCTGGATCGCCGGCGGCGTCATCGTGCCGTAATAGCCTTGGCCGATCAGGGAGACCATCGGCTTGTTCTTCGCCGCCACCCCCTCCATGAAATGCAGCATGTCGCGTTCGGAAAGCGCCGGCCCCCATTCCAGCTTGTCCTTCTGCCGGATTTCGGCAGGAACGGTCTGGTCGATCAGTTCGTCCAGGCTACTGACGCCCAGAACCTTCAGCATCTCGTCCATCTCCTTCGGCGATGGTCCGATATGCCGCCGGTTGGCGAAATCGAAGGGGTTGTATTCGGTCGGCTCGAAAACCATGATGTTCTCCTGATGCCCTGCTGGCGGAACGGCGGCCCAACTGCGGGCTAGACTTTGTATGTAGCTACGCTCAGGCGACGTGCGCGTCGTAGCCGGCCTTGTCCATCAGGCCGTCAAGCTGGGAGGCGTCGGAAAGCTTCATCTTGAAAAGCCAGCCATCCCCTTCGGCAGCGGAGTTGACCAGCGAAGGATCGGCCGAAAGCGACTCATTGACCTCGGTGATCTCGCCATCGACCGGCGCATAGACATCGGAAGCAGCCTTGACCGATTCGACCACCACCGTGTCGTCGCCCTTGGAAACGCTCTTGCCCACGTCCGGCAGTTCGACGAACACCAGATCGCCAAGCTGCTCCTGGGCATAATTGGTAATGCCCACGGTGGCGGTATCGCCCTCGACGCTCAGCCATTCATGTTCGTCGGTGTAGTAGATGGTTGCCATGTCTTTCTTCCTCTGTTGTTTGGATGTTGTTCGGTGAAGGGTGTCAGCGTTTGTAGCGATGCGGCACGAAAGGCAGTTTCGCCGGCTCCATGGCGATCTTGCGTCCGCGGACATCGGCGAAGATGGCGCTTTCATCGGCGCTGGTGGCAATGCGCCCTAGCGCCATCGGCCCGCCCAATGTTGGCCCGAAGCCGCCAGAGGTAATGGTGCCGATTTCATTTCCTTCGTCATCTGTCAGCACGGCACCGGCGCGAACCGGCACCTTTTCTTTCGGCTGAAGGCCGATGCGCTTGCGTTTCTTTTCGCCCTTGAGCGCGGCAGCAAGGGCCTCTGCGCCAACATAGCTTCCGCTATCGCGCAGATCCTTCGGCACGGCCCAGATCAGCCCGGCCTCGTGCGGCAGCACGGTCTCGTCCATGTCCTGACCGTAAAGGGGAAGCCCGGCCTCTAGCCGCAGGCTGTCGCGTGCACCAAGGCCGATCCATTCCACATTTTCATCGGCAAGCAGTTTCGCCGCGAAATCCGGCCCTTGCTCCGGCGGTAGACCGATCTCGAACCCGTCCTCGCCGGTATAGCCGCTGCGGGAGAGAAACCAGCCATCCTTCGGCTCGGCAACCGTCATGAAGCCCATGCTGGCAACGTCCAGCCCAGCAGATTGCAGTACACCTTCCGCCGCCGGTCCCTGCAGCGCCAGGAAGGCACGGGGGATGACGGCCACTTCGGCGTCGAAGCTGCCTGCCAGTTCGCGGATATGAGCAACGTCCTTTTCAGCGCAGGCCGCATTGGCAACGACCAGAAAGCGGTCTTCCGCCAGCCGGGAGATGATGAGATCGTCGATGATCCCAGCATCTTCGTTCAGCATGAAGGTGTATTTGCCGCTGGCGATCGCCTGACTTGCCGCATCATAGGGGCAGGCGAGGGAAATGAGGCTTGCCGCCTCCGGTCCTTCGACGGCGACATGCACCATGTGGGAGATGTCGAACAGCCCCGCCTTTTCGCGCGTGTGCTGGTGTTCCTTCATGATGCCGAGGGGATAAAACAACGGCATCTCGTAACCGGCGAACGGCCCGAACTTGGCGCCTGCTTCAGTATGCTGGGAATAAAACGGTGTTTTCTTCAATGTCTCTCTGCCTGTTTGACGCAAGGGTGCGCACCGGAACCCGGTGAACATACCCCTCTGTCCTTGGCCTGAGAGACTCGCGCGTGGCTAACAGCCTTGCTAACGCGCTTACACCTTCGGCACAGGCATGCCTGCCTGTTTTCCAGAGTGTCTTGCCGTTGACGGTCCTTCTGCCTGAGAGATTATGGGCATTTTCACCTTCGGCGGCAGCCTTCGCTGCTCTCTCCCGCCAACAGCCCGGCAATTGCCGGATGACGCGAAAAACATACCTTTCTTTCCGGCTTTGGCAAGGCTTGTCGACAGGGATTCGAACAGGCTGTGAAAAGCCGGAATAACGCGCATTTCCGAAGAGTGATTTGTCAGATTTTACCGAGCAAACACACAATGTTTGTCATCGCGTCGCGGATGCGACACCCAATGTCCGGAAAGTAACAGCATTTTCGCCCTCTTTGCCGTTTCTAACCACAAAACTGAAACAGGCCAAACGCTAGAGGGCTGTTTTGCGGTGATTTTGCCGGCTTCCCCATAACCAGGGCCAGGGCAAAATACTGCATTTTTCCTTGAGCGGGAGGAATCGAGGAGCACTTCCATGGCAAAGTTCAAGACAGATATCGAGATCGCCCGCGCCGCCAAGAAGCGCCCGATCCAGGAAATCGGCAAGAAGCTGGGTATCCCCGAGAAGGATCTCGTGCCCTATGGTCATGACAAGGCCAAGGTCTCCCAGGCATTCATCGCCAAGCAGAAGAAGAAGAAGGATGGCAAGCTCATCCTGGTGACCGCGATCAACCCGACGCCGGCAGGCGAGGGCAAGACGACGACGACCGTCGGTCTCGGAGACGGCCTCAACGCCATCGGCAAGAAGGCGATGATCTGCATTCGCGAGGCCTCGCTCGGACCGTGCTTCGGCATGAAGGGCGGGGCTGCCGGCGGTGGTTACGCCCAGGTGGTTCCCATGGAGGACATGAACCTCCACTTTACTGGCGACTTCCACGCCATCACTTCTGCCCACAACCTGCTGTCGGCGAGCGATGATCGACAACCACATCTATTGGGGCAATGAGTTGGAAATCGACATGCGTCGCGTCACCTGGCGCCGCGTCATGGACATGAACGACCGTGCCCTGCGCCAGATCGTGGCAAGCCTTGGTGGCGTGGCGAACGGCTTTCCCCGCGAAGCCGGTTTCGACATCACCGTGGCCTCCGAAGTGATGGCCATCCTCTGCCTGGCGACCGACCTCGATGATCTGCAGAAGCGCCTTGGCGACATCATTGTCGCCTACCGCCGCGACCGTTCACCCGTCTACTGCCGCGACATCAAGGCCGATGGCGCCATGACCGTGTTGCTCAAGGACGCCATGCAGCCCAACCTGGTTCAGACGCTGGAAAACAACCCGGCTTTCGTCCATGGCGGTCCGTTCGCCAACATCGCCCATGGCT
>JAGRLQ010000073.1 GCA_020441735.1 Nitratireductor sp. | reverse complement strand
CGGCCTGATAATCCCAGAACGTATAAGTCTCCGGTGCATCGGTGGTACTGCGCAGTGCCTCGGTAAAGCCGAGATTGAGCAGGCTGCGGAAGGCTGACCGGCTTTCCGGCCGGTAAAGCGCATCGCCTTCCCATACCTTGGGGTCGTGGCAATCCTCGGGTTCGGGAATGACGTTATAGTCGCCGGCCAGGATCAGCGGCTCTTCCAGCGCCAGACGCTCCCGCGCCCAGGCTTCGAGCCGCGCCATCCAGGAAAGCTTGTAGGGAAATTTCTCGGTATCGACCGGATTGCCGTTCGGCAGATAGAGCGAGACGACGCGCAGCGGCTTGTCGCCGACGGTGAAAACGCCTTCGATGAAGCGCGCCTGGTCGTCGGCATCGCCTTCCAGCACCGGCAGGCCGCGATTGACCTCATCAAAGGGCAGTTTTGAGATGAGCGCCACGCCGTTGAAACCCTTCTGGCCATGGGTTTCGAGATTGTAGCCCAGCGCCTCGATTTCGCCGCGCGGAAACGCTTCGTCCACCGACTTGATCTCTTGCAGGCAGGCGATATCGGGGCTGGCTTCTTTCAGCCAGGCAATGACATTGTCATGCCGTGCCTTGATGCCGTTGATGTTCCAAGTGGCGATTTTCATGGGATTCTGCCTGCTTGTTTCACATTGCAACTATCGGGCCGCATGCGGGCCTTGGCAAGGCAGGGAAAACCGAAACGTGGGGACGTCAGACCGAAAAGCTGGTGCCGCAGCCGCAGGAGGCAACGGCATTCGGATTGTTGATCTGGAAGGCCTGACCCATCAGGTTGTCGACGAAGTCGATTTCCGAACCGCCCATATACATCAGCGACATTGAATCGAGATAGATGCGCGCGCCGTTCTTCTCAAACACCTGATCGTCGTCTGCCGGTTCTTCGTCAACCAGATCATACTTGTAGGAAAAGCCCGAACAGCCGCCGCCTTCGACCGAAATGCGCAACGCATTCTTGTCTGGCGTATCAGCCAGGATATCCGCGATGCGCCCATAGGCGGCATCGGTAACGGTCACGGTCGGGGCAGGAGTAGGGGCGTTCATCGGTTTTCACCACAAATCATCTCTACACTGGAAGATAAGCCCGCTTGCGGCGATCTTCAAGTTGCTTGCAGCGGGGCGAAACCGCTATAGCACGGATGGGGACCATAATGATTGCGGCGCAACTGTGAGCAGTATCAAGAAAGGCCTGACCGCTTCCACCGGCCGCTATCGGCTGGCCCCGTTTGCCTGTCATGCAGAGCAGACGAGAGGCAGGCTTCACCCCGAAAGCGCTTCGCCGACCCGCACGCCCTTTCAGCGTGACCGCGACCGCATCATCCATTCGACCGCTTTTCGCAGGCTGAAGCACAAGACCCAGGTCTTCGTCTATCATGAGGGCGATCACTTCAGGACGCGGCTGACCCACTCCATCGAGGTTGCGCAGATCGCTCGCGCCCTTTCGCGCGCCTTTGCCGTCGACGAGGACTTGGCCGAGGCCCTGGCGCTCGCCCATGACTTTGGCCACACGCCGTTCGGGCACACGGGAGAAGATGCACTCAACGAGCTGATGGCGGCGTTCGGCGGCTTCGATCACAATGCCCAGTCGCTGAGGATCGTCACCAAGCTGGAAAACCGATACGCCGAGTTTGATGGGCTCAATCTGAGCTGGGAAACGCTTGAGGGGCTTGTGAAGCACAATGGCCCGCTGGCAGGCCCACTTAGCGACGGAGAACCGCTCCCGCTACCGATTGCCGAATTCAACGCGCAGTTTGATCTCGATCTGGAGCGCCATTCCGCGCTGGAGGCCCAATGTGCGGCGATTGCCGATGATATCGCCTACAACGCCCACGATCTCGATGACGGGCTGCGCGCCGGCCTGTTTGCGCTCGATGATCTCGCCGAACTGCCACTGGTCGGTGAACATCTGGCACAGGTTCGCGATCGCTATCCGGATTTGGACGAGAGCCGCACGGTACACGAGATCGTTCGCCGCCAGATCACCGCCATGGTCGAGGATGTCATTCTGACGAGCCAGGACGACCTTGCCGCTCTCGCACCGCAAGACCAGCAGGACATTCGCGGGGCAGGGCGAGCCATGGTGGCCTTTTCCGATGCCATGCGGGAGAAGGAGCGCGCCATCAAGTCGTTCCTGTTCAAACGCATGTACCGGGCGCCATCGGTGGTGAAGGTGCGCGAGGAGGCAAAACAGGTCGTGCGAGACCTCTTCAACGCCTATTTCTCCGGCGATGCACCGATGCCCGATGAATGGGGCCGCGACTGGCAGGAGACTGCCCGAAAGCTTGACGAAGCAAAACGCGCCCGTCTGGTCTGCGATTTTCTCGCCGGCATGACTGACCGCTACGCCATCCTCCAGCACCGGCGCCTGTTTGACGCAACTCCCGAATTAAGGTAGGCAGCAGCCGATTTCCAAACAGCCTGGAACCCGGTTGCAGCAAGCCCGGATCCACCAGCGAGAAACGCTTCATCATGACCGATACTGCCGCCTTGCAGGCAAGTGTTTTCAAGCACTTCGACCAG
Organism: Nitratireductor sp.; assembly: GCA_020441735.1. Classification (GTDB taxonomy): domain Bacteria; phylum Pseudomonadota; class Alphaproteobacteria; order Rhizobiales; family Rhizobiaceae; genus Salaquimonas. The sequence continues at coordinate 371 of JAGRLQ010000073.1, read as the reverse complement.
CAAGTTAAGAAACATCTGCAAGCACTTGATCTGGAAGGATTAACCGATCAGGCGCTTTCACGCATCGCGGTCGAGCCGCCGCGCGATCCCGCCCATGGCGATCTGGCGGTCAACGCCGCCATGGTGTTGGCCAAGCCGCTCGGTCTCAATCCGCGCGAGTTGGCAGCAAAGCTCGCCGAACGCCTTGAGGGCGAAGACGGTGTGCAATCGGTGCAGGTCGCAGGCCCCGGCTTCATCAACCTGCGGCTCACCCATGAATGGTGGGGCGAGCATCTGCGCCGGATCGTCGGGCTCGGCGGTGACTTTGGCCGCAACGTCATCCCCGGCGGCAAGAAGGTCAACGTGGAATATGTCTCGGCCAACCCGACCGG
>JAGRLQ010000397.1 GCA_020441735.1 Nitratireductor sp. | reverse complement strand
GAGATCGAGGAAACCGTGCGCCGTATCGACAAGATCGAAACCGCGCTCGAACCCGATTTCCAGCAGCATTTCGTCAATGCCATGGCCGTCCCCAACAAGGTCGAACCCTTCCCCAAGCTGGCGGAGGCCGTCAAACTGCCCGAGCGCAAGGTGCTGGAGCCGGCAGGCGGAGATGGCGGCGGGCGCAGAAGGCGGCGCAGCCGCAGCTGATAGCGGGAATGCTAAAGCCCCTGGCTGAATTCCTCTGCCAGAACCCGCACCACTTCCTTCAGCGCTTCATCCTTGTCCGCGCCGTTTTCCATTGCCTTGGCGAAAACCGAACGCTGCCGGGTGGCGCTGTTGCCGTGTTTGAGAATATCCCGGGTAGCCTCCACCTCCTTCAGGCAGGAAAGCGCCTCGGCATGCGGCCGGCACAGTTCGATCATTTCCTCCAGCAGATGCGCATATTCGACCACCTGGCCGCGGCCGAAATCGATCAGCCCCTCCGAAGTGCCGTAACGCTGCGCCCGCCAGCGGTTTTCACTGATCAGGAATTCGCTGTATTGCCTCCAGCGCTGATTGTGGTTTTTCAACTCGCACAACATCGCCGTCAACGACTGAATCAGCGCGGCAATCGAAAGCGTGTGTTCGAGAATGGAAGAGACGTCGCAGATTCGGGCCTCGATGGTGGGAAAGCGTGCCGAGGGTCGCAAGTCCCACCAGATCTTGGTTGAATCCTCGATCAGCCCGCTGTCGATGATCACCTGAACGGAGCGCTGAAACTCCGAATAGCTGTTGAAGACCGGCGGCAGGCCGGTGCGCGGCAGATTGTCGAAGACCGTCAGGCGGTAGGAGGAAAGCTCGGTATCCCTGCCCTGCCAGAAGGGCGAGGAGCAGGAAAGCGCCAGAATGTGCGGCAGGAAATAGGAAAGCTGGTTGGTGATGTCGATGCGCAGGTCATCATCGCTCAGCCCGACATGAACATGCATGCCACAGATCAGCAGCCGCCGCACCACCCCGCCCAGATCGCGCTGCAATGCGTTGTAGCGGTCCTTGTTGGTATGGTGCTGATACTGCCAGTCGGCAAAGGGATGGGTTGAGACTGCAAGCGGCGCCAGCCCGTATTCATTGGCGACGCGCTTGATGGTCTGTCTCAGATGACCGAGATCCTCACGCGCGTCGCCGATGGTTTCGCACACCCCGGTGCCGACCTCGATCTGACACTGAAGAAATTCCGGGCTGACCTTCTTTTCCAGCTCTTTTGCGCAGTCGCGCATCAATGCATCGGGCGCCGCGGCCAAATCCAGCGTTTCCTGGTCGACCAGCAGATATTCTTCCTCAATGCCAAGCGTTAACGCCGGATCAGACTTGTGCATGAAATGAGCATGCCAACTGACCTGCCGTTGCGCAAGCCTTTCATTCAGCCGGGATTTTGCGTGCCGGCGGCGCTTCCGCGCCTGTCTGGCTGGCAAAACAGGCCCGCAAGTGATCGGCTGCCGCCCTGGCGGGACCGGAAAGCTGTTCGGCGACAATCAGACCGAGCGCATAGTCGGGCAGTTTCGGCAGGGTATTCTTCCCGTCGAGACGCTCCATGCGCTCATCGACCGAGGAATCAGGCACAGGGGCAATCGCCAGATCGGCCAGGATCGCTGCTTTCTGGCCGGAGATATTGGAACTCTGGAAGGCAATTCGGTGATCAATGGCGGATTCGTTCAATCCCTTGATGGCGGCAGCACGCCAAAGGCACCCCTCCTCCCAGACCGAAATCGGCAGCGGACGCCTCTCATGGGCAATCCCGCCCTTCAGCCCGACCCAGACCAGTTTTTCCCGCTTGAGGATTTCCGCATCGTTGTCGCCGGTAAATCCGGCCTGGCAGGTGATGATCGACATGTCGAGCACCCGCCGGCTGACCATCTCGATCAGCTTGCTGGTACTCTCGACGACTACATTGACCGTTACGCAGGGATGCGACTGCGAAAACCGGCGCAGCATGTCCGGCAGCATCCGCTCGGCCACATCGTCCGGCGCGCCCATGCTGACCACGCCGGCAATCTCCGGGGTGATGAAGCGGGCAACGATCTCGCGGTTGAGCGCCAGCACCCGGCGGGCATGAACCAGCAGGGCCTCACCATCCGGCGTCAGCGACACCGAGCGGGAATCGCGTATGAAAAGCGGCTTTCCGAGCAACTCCTCCATCTTCTTGACTTGCATGGAGACCGCTGAAGGGGTGCGGAACACCGCATCGGCAGCAGCGGAGAAATTGCCGGTTTCGGCAATCGCTACCAGGGTTTTCAGAAGATCCAGTTCGAGCAGCGGAAGCTGGGGCACATGGGGAGCATTCATAATGGTCACCGTTTTCTGAAGTAGCAGTCCGATAACCCTATATGTCAATTTTTCTGAAGGCAACAATAAAATCTATTCGTTTGATTGAA
>JAGRLQ010000072.1 GCA_020441735.1 Nitratireductor sp. | reverse complement strand
GCGTCGTCTTGCCGGTGCCCGAGAGGCCGAAGAATACGGCCGCATCGCCCTCGTCGCCGACATTGGCGGAGCAGTGCATGGGCATGACGCCCTTTTCCGGCAGGGAGTAGTTGAGCGCGGTGAAGACCGACTTCTTCATCTCGCCGGCATAGGAGGTGCCGCCAATCAGGACGACCCGGTTGATCAGGTCACAGGCAATGATGGTTTCAGTTCTGCAGCCGTGGCGGGCAGGGTCGGCCTTGAAGCTCGGCAGGTCGATGATCATCATGTCCGGCATGTAATCAGCCAGTTCGGAAAGCTCCGGGCGGATCAGCAGGTTGCGGATGAACAGGGAGTGCCAGGCATATTCGCTGACAACCCGTGCCTTGATACGGTTTGCAGGGTCCGCGCCACCGTAAAGGTCCTGGACGAAGAGTTCCTTGCCCTCGGCATGAACCAGCATGTCCTGCTTGAGGATTTCAAAGGCCTCCGGCGGCAGCGGCTTGTTGTTGTCCCACCAGATCGTGTTTTCGGTGTCAGCGTTGCGAACGACGAACTTGTCGGCAGCCGAGCGGCCGGTGTGCTGACCGGTTTCAACAACCAATGCGCCGCCATCGGCAATCCGGCTTTCACCACGGCGTACCGACTCCTCGTACAGGACGGGCGCAGTGAAATTCCAATAAACGGCCTCAAGCCCGGAAAAGCCGAACGCACCAAGATCGTGGCTGGTGTTGAATGTGCCGATCTGTTTCATGAACCTTCTCCCGGCATGACCGCCGCATGCCCTTAGAACTAAACTTTTATCGCGCTGGCGGGATTTGCCCGGCCAAGCCAGTTTATTGCCTGCCGTTGTATCGGAGGGTCCGTCCTCATACTTTAAAACCTGTTTTCAGACAATAAATGGCCGAGGATTATTCAAATAAATCAGTTTATTAATCGGTTTAAAATTTTTAAACGATTGAAAGCCGGGACCCGCCGGGGCAAGGGTAGTGAAGCAAATTTTCCTTGCAAGTCAGCATCTTGGACCACAAATTAGCGGTCCGAAAAGGGGCCAATTTTCGAGCTTGTGGCCGTTTACCCTGATGCAAGGATTCCGGCGCGAGTTGTGCGGCGTCACAATTTGCGCGTATTTTTGAAAGAATTGCGCAGCGAAAGTTCTTTCCGGTGCCGCCGGACGCCATTTTTACTATTGGAGCCGATTTCAAGATGCCGACCATTGCCCTTGTTGACGACGACCGCAACATTCTCACTTCGGTGTCCATCGCTCTGGAATCGGAAGGCTACCGGGTCGAGACCTACACCGATGGCGCTTCTGCGCTGGACGGGCTGATGGCCCGGCGACCCGATCTCGCCATTTTCGACATCAAGATGCCGCNNCGCGCATGGACGGTATGGAACTGCTGCGGCGCCTGCGGCAGAAATCCGATCTGCCGGTGATTTTTTTGACATCGAAGGATGACGAAATCGACGAGCTGTTCGGCCTCAAGATGGGCGCCGATGACTTTATCAAGAAGCCGTTTTCCCAGCGCCTGCTGGTGGAACGCGTCAAGGCTGTCTTGCGCCGCGCAGCAGCGATCAATGAAGGCGGCACGCGCGGTAGCGGCGGGGGCGAGGCAAAGCTCCTTGAGCGCGGCCATCTTGCGATGGACCAGGAACGCCACACCTGCACCTGGAAAGGCAAGCCGATCACGCTGACGGTAACCGAGTTCCTCATCCTTTACGCGCTTGCGCAGCGGCCCGGCGTGGTCAAAAGCCGCGATGCGCTGATGGATGCTGCCTATGACGACCAGGTCTATGTGGACGATCGCACCANNACCATCGACAGCCACATCAAGCGGCTGCGCAAGAAATTCAAGGCGCATGACGATGATTTCGAAATGATCGAAACCCTCTATGGTGTGGGCTATCGTTTCAGAGAGTCCTGAGGCTGGCGAATCTTGCGCCGTCTGCCCAAGAGCATTTGCACCAGCCTCACTTGATTGCGCGCCGGAACAAAGCCCTTTATCCTTGCGGGTCTCCGGCATTTGATGCGGCGGCGCCGTGCATGCCGGGAAAACAGGCTTGATTCGGATGGAACTCGGCCCAAACAAGCAACAGCATTACCCGCCCGCTGCAGAAGACGGCGATGATACCCCCAGTGAGGACACCACGTCCGGAACGGGACGGAAGGCGCATGTCCGCCTGGCGGCAAACGGTACTGCAGGCGAAGCCGCCACCCGGGAACCAGAAGACAACTTCTCCCGGGAAGACGGGCAACACACCGAGACGTATATCGATCCTTCACCGGACGCCTTTACCGGGTCCGGCAAGGCTGTCCGCATCCTGAGCCGAACCCGGCAGCTTCTGTTTTCATCCCTGACAAAGCGGATCGTATTCCTCAACCTTTCGGCGCTCGCCGTTCTGCTGTCGGGCATTCTCTATCTCAACCAGTTCCGCGAAGGGCTGGTCGAAGCCTACAAGGACAGCCTTGCTGCCCAGGGCAAGATTATCGCCGGCGCCATTGCCTCCCAGGCAACAATGGAAATCGACACGATTACCGTCGATCCGGACAAGCTGCTGGAGTTGCAGGCGGGCGAATCCGCCTCTCCCTCCATCTCGCCGCTGGATGACCTTGCCTCTCCGATCAATCCGGAAGTGGTTGCGCCCTTGCTGCGATCCCTTGTGCAACCTGAACGTACCCGCGCCAGGGTCTATGATCAGGACGGGATTCTCGTTCTCGACACCAAGTTTCTCTACGCCGGCGGGCAGGTGCTCCGCTACAATCTGCCGACGCTGCAGGACGACAGGCCAGACGGCATGATCTCGCGGATCGGCAATTTCCTCAACCGTCTGCTGCAGCGCCGCGATCTGCCGACCTATGTGGAGCATCCCAATACCGGCATTCATTATCCGGAAGTGGTTTCCGCGCTGACGGGTTCGCAATCGACCGTGGTGCGGATGACGCAAAAAGGCGAGCAGGTGATCTCGGTTGCCGTACCCATTCAACGTCTGCGGGTGATTTCCGGCGTGCTGCTGCTTTCTTCCGAAGGCAATGAGATCGACAAGATCGTTACCGAGGAAAGACTGGCGATCCTGCGCATCTTTCTTGTTGCAGCGATTGTGCTGATCGTCCTTTCAGTCCTGCTGGCGAGCACCATCGCCAACCCGCTGCGGCGGCTTTCGGAGGCAGCCAACCGGGTCCGCAAAGGCGTTGAATCACGCGAGGAAATACCTGATTTTTCCAACCGGCAGGATGAAATCGGAACCCTGTCGGCATCCATCCGTTCGATGACGGCAGCGCTCTATTCGCGCATTGATGCCATTGAGCGCTTTGCCGCCGATGTCAGTCACGAACTGAAAAACCCACTTACCTCGCTGCGCAGCGCTGTCGAAACCCTGCCGCTTGCCAGAACCGAAGAAGCCAAAAACCGGCTTTATGGCGTCATTCAGCACGATGTGAAGCGGCTGGACCGGCTGATTACCGATATTTCCGATGCTTCGCGCCTCGATGCGGAATTGGCGCGGGAGCAGGCCGGCCCGGTCGATTTTGCCGAACTGGTGAGCAACATCGTTTCCATGGCCCGGGAAGCGCCGGCGAAGGGTGTTGCAGGCAAGGCGCCGCATATCAGCCTCGACATCCGTGACCCGGCTAGCCAGCAAGGCCCGAGAGCGAAACCCTTCATCGTCACCGGACATGAAGACCGGCTGGCCCAGGTCATCATCAATGTTCTCGACAATGCCAAGTCTTTCGTTCCAGTCGATAGCGGCAGGATCGACGTTGTGCTGGAGCGTGATCGCGAGCAGCTTACCCTACAGATCGCCGACAATGGGCCGGGTATTCCCGCCGAAAAGGTCGACCGGATTTTCGAGCGGTTCTATACGGACCGGCCGGAATCCCAGGGGTTCGGGCAAAACTCCGGCCTTGGTCTTTCAATTTCGCGCCAGATCGTCGAAGCGCATGGCGGGTCGATTCAGGCCAGGAACCGGGCTGACGGCGAAACCGGTGCAATCTTCATTCTGCAATTGCCCGTGCTGAGAACCCCGCAGCGGCGCGCAAGGGGCGGCGAAGCGGCGCAACGTTCATGACAGCAGCCACAGCCAACCCAGGCGAAAAACACGGTGAGGCAGGCACTTACAACCACCACTGCAGCGTTGTGGTAATCGGGGGTTTCGGCGTTCTGGTCGAGGGGGATTCGGGCAGCGGCAAGACCTCACTGGCGCTCGGCCTTCTGGAAGCCTGCCAAATCCGAGACATGGAAGGGGCCCTTGTCACTGACGATCAGGCGTTGTTGGTCTGCGATGGAGAAAACCTGAAGGCTTTTGCACCCAAGGCAATAAGGGGCATGGCGGAAGTAAGGGGATACGGAATTGTGGAACTTCCCTTCCAGGAGTCGGTGGCCATTCACCTGATTGCCCGGCTGGTGGACGATGCCCGGGTCGATCGCATGCCGGAGGAAAAGAGCCTGACTTGCATTGGGAAACTGACCTTGTCGAAGCCGATCCCGGTCTATGATTTGCCGCAACGCCACGAAGCACAGGGGATCCGCATCATAATGGCTGTCCTGGAGAACCGTTTCGGTTTGCGGCCATGAAATGGTATTCTTCCCAGCCCGTCCAGATGCTGCCCGGCCTAATGCCGCATGGCAGCAACCACGTTGACAATCGGGTTCACTGGCCGCAAGGAAACTGCCGCGCCCACAGCACAGGATGTTGCAGAGCAAGATGATCGGAATTGTACTCATCACCCATGGACAACTTGCCCATGAATTCCTGTTGGCGGTCGAGCATGTGGTCGGCCCGCAGGAGCATATCGCAACCATTGCCATCGGCCCGGATGACGATGTCGAGAAGCGCCGGCAGGACATTCTGGATGCGGTTGCCGAAGTCAATCGCGGCGAAGGGGTAATCATCCTTACCGACATGTTCGGCGGCACGCCTTCCAATCTTGCCATCTCCGTGATGCAGGCGGGCAATGTGGAAGTGATCGCAGGCGTCAACCTGCCCATGCTGATCAAGCTTGCCAGTATCCGCGAAAATGCTGCCCTGGCGGATGCCGTTTCCGCCGCTCAGGACTCGGGCCGCAAATACATCAATGTGGCCAGCGCGCTGCTGGACGGGAACTGACAGGCGGCAACGGATGAGTGGGAGAAGTAACGGGGAGGAGCAAACCCGCGCAATCAAGATCGTCAACAAGCGTGGTCTGCATGCGCGGGCCTCTGCGCGGTTCGTCAAATGCGCCGAACAGTACGATGCCACCGTGCGCGTTTCCAAGGACGGCCATGTGGTCGGGGGAACATCGATCATGGGGTTGATGATGCTGGCGGCAAGCCCGGGTTGCACAATCCATATCTCCGCCAGCGGCTCGCAGGCCGAGGAAGCGCTGGAAGCGCTGCGGACACTCGTCGAGGAACGTTTCGGCGAAGACGAGTAGCTTTTCCACCACCCCTTGCGGTTACTGCATGCGGAGCAGAGATATAACAATATCTTTATATGGTGTTGATTCCGGGCCGGTCACCTGATATGGGGTCCATCGGATTTTACCCGCCGGTGGTTGCTGTGTGGGTTCACCAGTATTCCCAACATCGGAACGGTTTCATGGCTGACAAAGACTACATCATCAAGGATATCGCGCTTGCCGAATACGGTCGCAAAGAGCTTGATATCGCCGAAACGGAAATGCCCGGCCTGATGGCGCTGCGCGAGGAGTTCGGCACTTCCAAACCGCTGAAGGGCGCCCGGATCGCCGGATCACTGCACATGACCGTGCAGACGGCGGTCCTGATCGAAACCCTCGTCGCGCTCGGTGCTTCGGTGCGCTGGGCTTCGTGCAATATCTTCTCGACCCAGGATCATGCCGCAGCCGCCATCGCACAGGCAGGCGTACCGGTCTTTGCCGTCAAGGGCGAAACCCTGCCGGAATACTGGGACTATGCCGACCGCATCTTCCACTTTCCCGAGGGCACGGCCAACATGATCCTCGACGATGGTGGCGATGCGACGCTCTACATCCTGCTCGGCGCGCGCGTCGAGGAAGGCGAAACGGATCTGATCGAGAACCCGGCCTCGGAAGAAGAAGAAGCGCTGTTTGCACAGATCAAGAAACGGATGAAGGAAAGCCCGGGCTGGTTCGTCCAGCAGCGCCACGCCATCAAGGGTGTGTCCGAGGAAACGACCACCGGCGTGCACCGCCTCTACAAGATGATGGAAAAGGGCCATCTGCCCTTCCCGGCCATCAATGTGAACGATTCCGTCACCAAGTCGAAATTCGACAACAA
>JAGRLQ010000396.1 GCA_020441735.1 Nitratireductor sp. | reverse complement strand
TTCGATTCCGGGCGAGGCCTCCATCCCCCTTTTTGTAAATACTTAAGTCATTGATAACACGGCATAAATCGCCGTCGATTATACAAGGTGGGACTAAATATCTTCCGCCTTTACAAAGGTGGGACACTCTGTTCCCAAAATCTCCCCCCAATCAATCCGTGCGGCTCCCTGCCTGGCGAGCCGAATCTGTTCTGCGTTCCGCGTGTAAATCGCGGCCGTCTCCAGCTTGTTCCATGTGAACATCGCCTTCAACTCGTGCTCCGTAGCGCCCTTCTCTGCGGCGATGGAGGCCTTGGCTTTTCGAATGCCGTGTGCCGTGCAATGCGGCAGTCCGGATTGTGTCGCCCATTGCGACACCCTCGCGCTCATTGCCTTGTCGGAAGCGAATGGCTTTCCGAACTCGGTGACCATGTAAGTCAGATGCGTATGCCTCATCGCATCCAGCTGCGCAGCGAAGAAGGCCGGGATGAACACCGAGGCCATCTTTCTCCCCTTCCCCACCTGAAAGCGGATTTCGGTTCCCCGCCTGTGCTGCGGGCCGATCCGTCTCAAATCCCCCACCCTTATCTGCGTCGTCAGCAACAGCATGCCGGCCAGCCATGCCGTCGATCCATGCGGATGAAACGCGAAATATTTCTGTATCTCGTCGATCGTCCAAATGTGGTGACCCTCGGTCTGGCGGCGGATGTTCTTGAGTGCGCGTTCCGGCTCACCCTCGATGAGCTTTCGTTCGCGGGCAAATTCCATCAGCTTGCGCAGCATCTTCGAGCGGTGATTGGCCGCTTCCGGGAAGTCCGACTTGCGGTCCCGGATCGCCAGCAATTGCTGCTCGTCGATTCGATTGAGCGGCAGCTGGCCGAGCTTCTTCCCACCTGGTTCTTTCAGCTTGAGCGGTTCGTCCTGGATGACGTTCATCACGCGGCGGCGCTGTGCCTGTGTCGCCGGTGCCAGCGCCTTGAACTCGGGGCTGTTCTGGTAGGTCTTGAAAAGCGATTGTAGCGTCCCTGGAGCGCCGTTCTGTGGTTCCGAGGGTGTCAGGTGGTATTGCTCCATGAAGCCCGTGTAGGCCTGCGAGAAGCGCACGGTGCCGGGTTCTCCGGGCAGCCGGAGTTTCTTCGGGTAGTTTCCCTTCTCGTCGGGGGTGCCATCCTGCGGGTTTGGAGGGCGGAAGTACCAGCGCGGGGTGCCGTGCCGCGATGGATCATAGACAACGTATTTCAGTTCGACACGGCCCAATCGCCCAGATCCTCCATGGTAGGTGGATCGACTTTTGCACGAATTTTCGAGACTTGCCAACGGCGCATGCCCCGGATGGTTATCGGCGCCGGCATCTCCCCGCTTTCCACAAGCCTGTCGAACGTGTTCGGACACACGTCGAGCATCTGGGCTGCCGTCTTGCGGCTGACGAGGATCGGGTCAGGCATCCTACTTCCTCCAGATCACATTCCGCAGCTGGTCCGGCCGGAAGGCTTCAACCGGGAAAAGGCAGTCGGCAGGTCCGTCATAATCGATCTGCGACAGATACAGCTGCTCGATGTGCGGGGCGAAGTGCCGATAGGTCGAGGCGCCACCGACAATCATGGCATCATCGAGGCCCATCCAGCGGTCGTCGGTGGCGATATTGATGACCATGCGGTCATGGCTGCCATCGAGATGCGCGATGCTCTCGAAGGTCTTGGGACCGCAGAGCAATACCCGTTCCTTCGTGTGCTGGATGAACCAGTCCATGTCGGCGGAATCCTGCGGCCAAGGCAACCGGCCATGGAGACCGAGTTGCCAGTTGCGGCCAATGGCTGCGATGGCGGCGATCATGCTTCGTATCCGATTTCTTTCGACTTATTGTCGAACGCCTGCCGGACTGCATCGGAAAGGTCTATCCCAGCCCGCTGGGCAAGGAGGTCGAGATAGATGAACGTGTCGGCAATCTCGCCGGCCAGTTTGTCGCGCAATTCCGCCTCGGTTTCCTTGTTACCCTTGATCCCATCACGAAAGCGATTCAACTTTTTCGCGACGTTCGCTGCCTCGCCAAGCTCTCCCATCGTGGCGGTAAACCAATCTGAAAGCGACCATGAATAGAGAGAGTGGTTGAAACCATCCGGCGCTTCGCAGCGTGTACGATTCTCGATAGAAAATGCCTGCATATCCATGGTCAGACCGCCTTGTTCCGAAGTCGCATTGCGATTTCCATCAGGTAATCTTTCAGGGATGTGTACCGGTAGCGGTTATCGGAATAGACCCTGACGCCGACCCCCTCTCCAATCTCTTTAGCAATCCGATCGAGATCGCCGGCTGCGCCTGCCATGCAGTTGCTCATCTCGTCATTGGCGCGGATGATCGAAGCTGTGTTTGTCTGCACCGATTTCAGCGCAGCCTTGGCCTTACGGAGTTTTGCCATCTCCGGGGTTTCTTCGGTATGTTCGCTCATTCGTCCTGTCCTTTCCTGGTAGGTATAGGCACCCACTTCGTCGGGGTGCTGGTCATGTGCGAGTGATGGAGGCCGCGCCAGTTTCCCAGCGTGTCGCGGTAGCCGAAGCGGATTTGAGCACCACCCCAGACCATCACCCGTTCCTCGGCTCCCGGTGCGGTTTCGGTCACGTCCGGCCATAGATCGATTGGCGGTATCCAGCCGGCAGCAATAAGCGCCTGCGTTGCCGACAGGTCTTTTCCTTCGATGATCCCCTGAATCCCCGACATCAGCGCCTCCCGCAGATCGTCAATTTGCAGTTTCACGAACCTTGTCATTCCGCTCGCGAGCCCTGTTCTGTGCCAATGCGGTTTCGATCTGCGTTTCGAGCATGACGATCCGGCTTTCGGCAGCCCGCAGATCGCGTTCGCATTGTTCGTAAAGCGTGAGGTAGTTTTCGACTTCCTGGAGAAAGCTGCATTCAACCGTTCGGGCGCTGCGTCCCGAGCTTCGGTTGATGATCGTTCTGACGCGGGCCATCATCAGCTTGAGGTCGAGGTTCATCGTTCTACTCCCTGCAATCCGGGCAGATGTGTTTCCAGTTCCGGCCTTGCTTGAAGAACACCCAGCCATCCCGCTTGGCGTCCTCAATCATGATCTCGAAGTCGTCCTGATCTTCGTCAGCAGACGTGCCGCCACATTCGTTGCAGACCAGTTCAACCCGAGTGCCGTATCGGTTGATCATCGGCGCACCGCCACGACAGATCCGTTCCGGTAAGCCGAGCACTTGAAGCGGTTCGACATATTGCCTCCGCAGGACTGGTGTCGGCCCTTGCCGAGATGTTTTTCGAATAGCGCCACGTGGTGGCCGCGTTTGAACCTGTAGATGACGACATCGCCAGGCCGGGCGTTCTGGAGGGAAACCGCAGTTCCCCACTTGCGCCAGCTGATTGCCCGGTTGTGACTGCGAGGCGGTGTGCCGCCTGTCTTTCGTACGGCGTAGCCAACCGCCGCACCGCACCATGGCGTCGTTGCCGGGTTGATCCCGACCATGGCCTGTATCTGCCTGCGGTGCTTGCGTTCATGCAGGCCGAGTACCTTCTTGATCTCGGTCAATCGTGCCACGGATGACGGTCGTACTGTCAGGGCATGCTTGGTGGTGGTGGTCGGCAGATCGATGGACTGGCAGCCAGCCAGCAGCATGATTGCGATGAGCAATACGGAGCGGATCGAGATCATCGGAAACCCTTTCGAGATTGCATCTTCCGGGACGGCCATTGCCGCTTGGGCTTGTTCTGTTTCGTCTCGCCGGTCAGCCTGCCGAGCTTGGCAATGGCATGCTTGTCAGAGCCGTAGGTGGTGGCTTTATTGCCGTTGGTTTTCTGCTTGTGGCTGGGTTTCGAGCGGGCGACGATGTAGCGGAGATCATTGGCGGGAGGATCGGTATCCTGGGCTTCCGCATTCCAGGGGCGCAGGTGAATCGCGGGGTCGTGGTCGAACTCAACACCCTCGCCCATCGCTTCCAGCTTTTTGCCGGTGTCGGGGTCAAGGCCGTTCTGGTTGAGAACGATCTGGAGCTTTTCCGCTGTCTTGAGCGGACGCGGGCGCCAGCCTTTCGGCGGTCCCAGCACCTTTTCCCCGCGCTCCGGCGCTCCCTGGATGCGGATGGTCATTGCTCGGGAACCTCATAGACTTCGAAATGAGGCTTCGGCTCTGCGATGAAGATCAGCTTGATCTCGTGCCAAGTGTAGGCCTGGGCGTTGATTTCAGTACCGAAATCCGGCTCGTTCTCATACTCGTAGTAACTGTCGAGCGCGTCATCGATGGATGTGTTGATGTACTCGTTCCAGTCGATATTGTGGATTTCGGCTTGGCGAGCATAATCGCCCGGAACGATGAACTCGCCGGCCTCATTGGCAACCAGCGTCCATTCGCCGAAGTTCTCCAGCCAGCCAAAATTTATTACGTCAAGGGGTGTGAGCGGCATGTTGTGATAGGCGTCGTCGTGATCGTCCGGGTAGCCGAGGATGAAGCCTTCGCTGGTCCTGACAATGAACTCGTCCGGGTTGTCGAAGGTGGTCGGAAGGCTTTCATCCATCCATTCGAGGGGCAGCCAGGGCCGCCCCTCCTGGATCAAATCGCCGAGCGGCTTCATTCGTCCCAGCCCAGCAGGAACGGCACTTTCGTAGCCGTCTCGATGTCCGCCAGGGCTTGCTTGAACGCCTCCTGCTCGTGCTTCTTGCGGTTCATGATCGCAATGATGAAGTGAACCACACCGCTCTGCATGCGGTAGCGGAACTTGGCGGTGGCATTGAGCACCGGCCCGCCGAAGTGAACCGGCGCGGCGATGATGATTTCCTCCGGTATTTTGATCTTCCTGCCGCGGGCGTTCTGCGTCTGGTCGTTCTCCGAGAACGACAGTTCGTTGGTCCCGTCCTGGAGGCGGTGAACGGTGGTGGCCTTGGTATCGCGCAGAACCTTGAGATCGGTCGCGATTTCCATCAGCTGCGCAGCGTCCGGCTTAGCGACGGTGTGCGCCATTTCTTCAAGGAAATAGGCAAAATCCATCTGTGTCATTGGCTGATTGTCAATCTGTCGCCAGCGTACCCAATCGAGGTCCATCGGCATCAACAGCGTGGCGTCATGTGCCATGTACTGGCGGGTTTTTTCCGCGTGATCGTGATAGTCGATGACCGCCTTGATCTTGTTGTGTTCGAGCGAGCCGAAGCCGCGGGTATGCGCGACCTTGAAGTCGTTCACATAGCGGCAGAAGGAGTCAGGATCATCGAAGGTCACACCCTGCTCGATATGCTTCGGCAGCACGGGATCGAGGGCATCCAGGTGTGCCAATGCGCCACCCGGCAAAAGGATCGCCTGACCACCATCCGGCTTATCGTATACGGTGCCGATCTGCTGCGCCTTGACCTCGCGGGCGACGGTTTCGGCGATGTTTTCCTTCGCCTCGATAGTTGTGTTGTTGACTTCTTCCGACATGCTCATTCTCCTGCTTGTGCTACCGCTTCATCTTCGGCTGCATCCGGTTGGGTTTCGGGATTGGGAGCTTCCTGCAGCTTGAACTCACGTTGGTTCGGGTCTCTGCGGGAAAGGGTTGTGCCGTCCGCATAGAAAAGGCTTTGCGAGCGCGGTTTCTTCGGCAGCGTGACGGAGTTGTCGCCCTCAACGAAGAACATTCCATCCTTCGCCTTGAACTCGAGCGTGATTCTCAGCGTTGCCTTGCCGGAGCCGTATTGCTCCAGCGTCTCGACGATCGTAGCGAGATCGAGTTCGAGATCATTCAGTAGATCGCCGCGATCCGCTTCGCGGAGCACGGCCATCAGGCCCTTTATTGCCATGTCGACAGTCCTTTCAGTGCTGTTTCGAGTTCATTGGGCTGCTTCCGCCGCCTGGTCCTGCGCAACACGGGCCTCGACCCGTTC
>JAGRLQ010000071.1 GCA_020441735.1 Nitratireductor sp. | reverse complement strand
GCAGGTGGAGCACCCGGTGACGGAACTCATCACCGGCATTGATCTTGTCGAGCAGATGATCCGCGTGGCGGCAGGCGAGAAACTCGCCATCAGCCAGAAGGATGTGAAGCTCAATGGCTGGGCCATCGAATCCCGGCTTTATGCCGAGGACCCCTACCGCAACTTCCTGCCGTCCATCGGCAGGCTTTCCCGCTACCGCCCGCCGATCGAGGGCGAGACGGAAACAGGCGCCATCATCCGCAACGATACCGGCGTCTATGAGGGCGGCGAGATCTCCATGTTCTATGATCCGATGATCGCCAAGCTGTGCACCTGGGCGAAGGACCGCAAGGCTGCAATTGGGGCCATGGAAGATGCACTCGACGCCTTTGAAGTGGAGGGCATCGGCCACAATTTGCCGTTCCTCTCGGCAGTAATGTCGCATGGAAAATTTATCGATGGCGACATGACGACTGCCTTTATCGAGGAGGAATACCCGGACGGTTTCGCAGGCGTAACGATCGAGGGCGATGATCTCGGCAAGATCGCCGCTGCTTCTGCCGTGCTCAACATGATCGCCGAGCTTCGCCGCACGCGCATTTCCGGCGTGCTGGCAAATCACAAGCGCAAGGTCTCCAAGGAGTGGGTTTCCGTTGTCGACGGCAAACAGGTGCCGCTGAAACTGCGCAAGATGCGCAATGAAGGAGCCATCGTCACCCTGTCGGAGACGGCAAGCTCGATTGCCGAAGCCGTGGGCGGGGGATCGAAAACCGCCGAGACAGCAGCCAGGCTGCTGCCGATGCTGGAGCGCGGCGCGATCTATATCGACAAGGTCGCCGAGGAACTCGACTGCAGTGAGAAGGAAGTCCGCGATGCCATCGACCGGTTGCGCCAGTATGGCGCGGAGATCGAGAATGCCGGCAAGGGAACGCTGAAGTTCCGCTACCGGCGCACCCGCTACGAGGTCGAGACCGACTGGCGGCCCGGAAAGTCGCTGGCCATCGTGAAGGTCGGCGATGAACGCCTGGCGCTGAAGGTCGAAATGACCCACACCGGATACCGCATCCGCTGGCGTGGCGCGGACATGAATGTGATGCTCATTTCCAAGCGTCAGGCACAATACCTGTCGCTGATGCCGGAGAAGGTTGCTCCCGATACGTCGAAACTGCTGCTCTGCCCGATGCCGGGGCTGGTGGTTTCCATTGCCGTTGCCGAAGGCGAGGAGGTCGAAGAAGGCCAGCCGCTGGCAACCGTCGAGGCGATGAAGATGGAAAACATCCTGCGCGCCGAGAAGAAGGCGAAGGTTGCAAAGATTAATGCGGCAGCGGGCGACAGTCTGGCGGTCGATGAAGTGATCATGGAGTTCGAATAATGACCGGAAACATGCCGAGAGACTGGCTCGATCTGGCCACGAAGGAACGCAAGGGCAAAAGCCCGGACGAACTCATCTGGAACACCGATGAGGGTATTGCCGTGCGACCGCTCTACACGGCGGACGACCTCAAGGAAGTTGGCCATCTTGGTTCTCTGCCGGGGTTTCCGCCCTTCGTGCGCGGGCCGAAGGCGACCATGTATGCCGGGCGGCCATGGACGATCCGCCAGTATGCGGGGTTTTCGACCGCAGAGGATTCGAATCGATTCTATCGCAAGGCGCTGGCGGCCGGTCAGCAGGGCGTCTCCGTTGCCTTCGATCTTGCCACCCACCGGGGCTATGATTCCGATCATCCGCGCGTCGTCGGCGATGTGGGCAAGGCGGGCGTGGCAATCGATTCCGTCGAGGACATGAAAATCCTGTTCGACGGCATTCCGCTCAAGGACATTTCCGTTTCGATGACGATGAACGGGGCGGTGATCCCGATCCTTGCCAGTTTCATCGTGACGGGTGAAGAGCAGGGCTGTACGCGGGCGGAACTCTCGGGAACCATCCAGAACGACATTCTGAAGGAGTTCATGGTCCGCAA
>JAGRLQ010000070.1 GCA_020441735.1 Nitratireductor sp. | reverse complement strand
GCCGTCAGCGTCGTCTTGCCGTGGTCAACGTGACCAATCGTGCCGATGTTGCAGTGCGGCTTCGAACGCTCAAACTTCTCTTTTGCCATGGGACTTCTTCCTGTCGCTTACAGTGTATTGAGACATATGAAAAAGGCCTCTGGTGAGGCCTCTTCAACTCGCGACGGGACATAATGTGTTTGGACCCGATACGCAAGGGGGGAGCGCGTTTCGCGCTGGCTTGGAAATGGCTCAGAAATTGTCCTTGCGCTTGCGGATTTCGGCGAAAACCGCCGCATCGCTGTCGCCCTCCATGCCGAGATGGGCGCGGATCCCCGGATCGGCCGGTCGAAGGAAGGGATTGGTCTCCAGTTCCTCGGCCATGGTGGTGGGAACGGTTGGCTTGCCATCCGCCCGCATTGCCTCGAATTTCTCCGAACGCGCCTTGAGCGCCGCATTGTCCGGATCAACGCTGAGGGCGAATTTGGCATTTGCCAGCGTATATTCATGCGAAGAGTAGATCACCGTGTCGGCAGGCAGCTTCATCAGTTTCGACAGGCTGTCCCACATCATGGCGAAATCGCCTTCGAACACCCGTCCGCAGCCCAGCGTAAACAATGTGTCGCCGGTAAAGACCACGCCTTCCGATGGCAGGTAGAAGTTGATCATGTCGAGGGTATGCCCCGGGGTTTCCAGGATCTGCACCTCGGCGCCGGCAAATTCGAAGGTGTCACCCTCACCGACTTCGCGGTCGATCCCCGCAATGGCAGAGGACTTGCCCTTCGGCCCGGTAACGGTGCAGCCGGTCTTTTCCTTCACCATGGCAACGCCGTCCGTATGGTCGGCATGGTGGTGGGTGACCCACAATTCAGTGAGATTCCAGCCCTTGTCCGCCAGAGCCGCCAGCACGGCTTCGCCGTCCCCGGCATCGATCGCGGTGGTGGCGCCACTTTCGGGATCGTGGATCAATACGCCGTAATTATCTGAAAGATAAGGAAAAAGATGATAGGCGAAACGCGCCATCGGGCAACTCCTGTTGTCTGGATCAGTCTTTTGTCAGGCGGCACTTTTACAGCCGCAGGCCAGCCTGTCCACCCGTAGGCGGCTTGTAACCAGCTCCGGCCCGCCTGTTTTCCGCAAACCAAGATCGCCGTTCGGCCAACCTCGTTCCAGGGCGCATTATCCTGTTGCCTTGAAACTGCAGTTGGAACGGCATCTGGAAGGTCTGAATCAACCTTGCCCGAAGGCATGGCTACTCATTGTAACCTGTAAACTCGTAATGAAATTTTCATAACGAGTTAATCCTCTTCGCGCAATAAAGAGGCGTTATCCATCAATGCTGGGGCAGCAGTTGGAAGTACAAAAGTTTGTAGCGCGTTTTTTCAACAGCATGTCAGTTCCGGTAGCAAATCCGGAATTGCTTAAAGCGCAATATTACTCCTTATCACGCCAATTACCGACAATGTATTTCATATTGTTGGTGAGCACGTGGGCGCTTGCCATAACACACATGGAGATCGCTCCGTCATAGTTGACGGTTCTGGTTCCGATCGTGCTGACGTTCCTGTGTGTCTCGCGCGGCTATCATTGGTGGAACTTGCGGTATGCCGACCCGACGTCGGAAGCGGTCGCGCGCGCTACCGAGCGCACCAATTACCTTGCCATCGGCGTTTCGCTCGCCTTTACGGCCTGGGCACTGCTGCTTTTCCCGTATGGCGACGCCTACACCCAGTCTCACATTGCCCTCTACATGGCGATCACGGTGATCACCTGCATCTTCAGTCTGATGCATTTGCGTTCGGCTGCCTGGAACGTTGCCTTGATTGTCAACAGCACGTTTGTCATCTTTTCATGACCACAGGGCAGCCGACCTTCATCGCTGCCGCGATCAACATCGCATTCGTTTCCGTGGGAATGCTGGCGATTCTCTCCATCAACCAGAACAACTTCGAAAACATGGTCAATGCGCAGACAAAAGCGCGTCGAGAGCAGGAAGAACAAAGCCGGCTCATGCGAATGATTGACGATATGCCGGTCGCGGTGATGACGGTGGATCCGGAAGCATTCAACATCACCTATGCAAACGAGACTTCAAAAAGGCTCATACGAAAAATCGAGCATTTGCTGCCGATCAATTCCGAAGACCTGCTGGGTGTGTCCATTGACGTCTTCCACAAGAATCCCGCCCATCAACGGCGGATTTTGAGCAATCCCGAAAACCTGCCGCACAGCGCCCGCATCAATCTGGGGCCGGAAGTCCTCGATTTGAAGGTTTCTGCGGTCACCGCCGACGACGGAAGCTACATCGGCCCGATGCTCACCTGGGCGCTTGTCACCAATGAAGTGCAAGCCGAAAACCGCATCCGCCAGCTCGCCCACTATGACACGCTGACTGGCTTGCCCAACCGCGTGACGTTTCGGGAGAAACTTGCGGAAGCACTCAAAACGCAGAGCGAGGTTGCGCTGCTTTACATCGACCTTGATGGGTTCAAGCTGGTCAACGATACGAGAGGGCATTCGGTAGGGGATGATCTGCTCGCTAAGGTCGCTGTCCGGCTGCACGCGGTTTGCAAAGAGGCAGCGATAACCGTGGGCCGGTTGGGCGGCGACGAGTTTGCCGTCCTGATCCCCTGCGAAACAACCGAGTCTGCAACTGCTTTTGCAAACAGCGTCATTGAATCCCTGAGCGCCCCCTATGCTCTCGTCAACGAAACAAACGTTCGAATAGGGGTGTCTGTTGGCGTCGCACTTGCCCCGGACCATGGCACGGATGCTGATGACCTTTTCACCAGGGCTGACCTGGCCTTGTATGCGGCCAAATCTGCCGGGAAAGGGCAGGTGAAGGTCTTCTCTGGAGAACTTGAAGCCCGCGTTCAGGATCGCGTGCAATTGGAGGCCGATCTCCGGGAAGCACTGGAGACCCGGGATCGGCTGTTTGTCTTCTATCAACCCATCGTCAATGCGGAAACCGGCGAGATTACCGCCCACGAGGCACTCATACGCTGGTTTCACCCGCAAAGAGGCTGGATTTCACCTGCTGATTTCATCCCGGTTGCAGAGCAGAGCGGTCTGATCGAAAGGCTTTGCGACTTCGTCCTCAAACAGGCGTGCCATGATACGGCCCGGCGCAACGATGACGTACGTGTGGCCGTCAATATCTCTGGAGCACAACTCGGCAAAGGCACATTGGCTCCCGCCGTGCTTTCCGCCCTGGTGGGCTCGGGTCTTTCACCCGATCGGCTGGAGATCGAAGTAACGGAAACGGCAATAGTGGATGCCGAAACTGCCAGCATGGATGATTTGCGGCGCCTGCATGACATGGGTGTGCGGATTGCACTCGATGATTTCGGAACCGGCTATTCGTCGCTTTCCCATGTGCGTCTGCTGCCTCTCGACAAGATCAAGATCGATGGCTCTTTCGTCAAGGAGGCCGTTAACCGGCCGGAAAGCGCTGCCGTGGTGAAGGCGGTTGCCGATCTCGGCAAACGCCTTGGCGTCACCACCGTTGCCGAAGGGGTCGAAACACAGGCTCAGCTTGACCGGGTTCGCGAGGAAGGTTGTGTCGAAATCCAGGGCTATTTCTTTGGCCGGCCCGCTCCACGCAAACAGGATGCGGAAATCATAGAACAGCTGGCGGCAAGGCACAGCCAAATTCAGAAGGCAGCCAAACGCAACATTTCCTAGAGCGATCAGCAACCTTGCAGCCGCACCTGAGGGGGAATGGAGCGGGCGAAGGGAATCGAACCCTCGTCGTAAGCTTGGGAAGCTTCTGCTCTGCCATTGAGCTACGCCCGCCTGTGGCAGCGCAGAATGATGGCGCGCCGGTGAGAATGCAACCGGAATTTCGCCCGGAATTTCGCAGCCAACAGCGGAAGTACCTATCCACCTGCAAAAAAGCGCGCCCTGGAAAGGGCGCGCTGTCAGAAAGGCATGATGCCCGACTCTGATTTGTCGCAGAGGACCTTGAAGATCAGCCGAACATGTCAGCGGTGATCCCGGCATACCAGCCGACGGATTCCTCAAAGGTCGCCTTGCGCACGGCCGCGTCCTCGCCCGTCTG
The DNA here is from genome assembly GCA_020441735.1 of Nitratireductor sp. Taxonomy (GTDB): domain Bacteria; phylum Pseudomonadota; class Alphaproteobacteria; order Rhizobiales; family Rhizobiaceae; genus Salaquimonas. The sequence continues at coordinate 1,401 of JAGRLQ010000070.1, read as the reverse complement.
GGAGATGAAGGAGGAGGTCGAGGCGATCTTGCCTTCGGAAGGAGCATATTGGGCACCGACCTTCACGCCGTCGTCGGTCTCGATCAGGCTCCAGCAGGTATTGGAATACTTCGCCGGAAACACTTTCGAACTGATCAGGTCGCCACGAATGTTCATCGCTGCCACCTTGGCCTGGCTGTTGGCCGAGAAACCCGATTTTGGCATCGCGCCGGCAATCGAGGCATCGCCGATGACGAAGATGTTCTCATCCACCGTCGAACGCATCGAGGTGGCGTCGATCGGGCAGAAGCCGGACTCATTGGTCAATCCGGCGGATGCTGCAATCATGCCGGCCTTCTGTGCCGGGATGATGTTGAGCAGATCGCCCTTGAAGGTGTCGAGATCGGTTTCCACCGTTCCGGCGGCAACATCGACGCTCTTGATGCCGCCATGGACATCAGGACCGTACCACTCGACCATGCCGGCATAGTGCTTCTCCCAGCCTTCCTGGAACAGGCCCTGCTTGGAGAACTTCTCCTTCGGGTCGAGAACGATGATCTTGGCGTCCACACCCTTCGATTTCAGCACATGCGCCATCATCGAGACACGCTCATACGGCCCGGGCGGGCAGCGATAGGGGTTGGGCGGCGCCACCATGACGATCTGCTGACCGTTGGAGATCGCATCGAGCTTTTCCTTCAAAAGCTGGGTCTGAGGCCCGGCCTTCCAGGCGTGCGGCGCAGTCTGGGCTGCTTCTTCCGAATAGCCTTCGACCGAATCCCAGATCAGGTCGATGCCCGGGGAAACCACCAGCCGGTCATAGGGAATGGTTGCGCCATCGGCCATGGTGACGGTCTTTGCGGCGCGGTCGACGCCCATCGCCATGCCGGTCACCTTGGTGATGCCGTAGTCCGACTGCAACTTGTCATAGCCGTGGGTAATTGAGCCGAAATCCCGGAAACCACCAAGGTAAAGGTTGGAGAAGAAGCAGGTGGTAAAGGTCTCGGAATCGTCGATCAGCGTGACGTCGATCGCGCCTTCTGAATCCTTGGCAATATAGCGGGCAGCCGTTGCGCCGCCGGCGCCGCCGCCGATCACTACCACGCGCGGCTTGTCTTGCGCCCGGGCGTAATAGGGCAGGGACAGCGATGCTGCTCCGGCCCCCAGCAGGGTTGAAAACTGCCGTCTGTTCATTCTGGTCATGGCGTTCTCCTTCCGTTATCCGCCGGCGCCACCGGCAGGGTCTCATTGCGGTTCAAGGCTTCCGAAATAGGCAGCGAGCGCGGCAATCTCCTCGTTGGACAGATTGCCGACCCTGAGTTTCATCACCTCGTTGGTGCGGATGTTGTTCTTGTATTCAAACAGCGAGCGGATGAAGTAGTCGCGCGGCAGGCCGACGATGGAGGGAATGCCTTCCACCTG
>JAGRLQ010000069.1 GCA_020441735.1 Nitratireductor sp. | reverse complement strand
TACACCTGCCCGATGGATCCCGAGATCGTGCAGGACGGACCGGGCACCTGCCCGATCTGCGGCATGGCGCTCGAGCCGATGGACGGGATTGCGGGCGGTCCCAATCACGAGCTGATCGACTTCACCCGCAGGCTGTGGGTCAGCGCGCTTGCAGCGATCCCGCTGCTCATACTGACCATGGGGCCGATGGTTGGCCTGCCGGTGCGCCAGTGGCTTGGCGAAACGGCTTCGGTCTGGCTCGAATTCGCGCTGGCAACCCCGGTGGTGCTGTGGGCGGCGCAGCCGTTCTTCCATCGCGGTTGGACGTCGATCAAGACGTGGAACCTCAACATGTGGACGCTCATCATGATGGGCGTTGGCGCTGCCTATGGCTATTCGGTGATCGCCACTTTCCTTCCAGGCCTGTTTCCCGACTCGCTCAAGATGGCGGGTGGGCACATGCCGGTCTATTATGAGGCGGCGGTGGTCATCATCGCGCTGGTCTTTGTCGGCCAGGTGCTGGAACTGAAGGCTCGCGAGCGCACAGGGGATGCCATCCGCGCACTGCTTGATCTTGCGCCGAAGACGGCGCGGCGCATTACGCCCGATGGCGAGGAATATGACGCACCGCTTGAAAACATCGTCGAGGGTGACCGGCTGCGGGTGCGGCCGGGCGAGAGCGTTCCCGTCGACGGGGTAATCGTCGAAGGCGCGTCTTCCATCGATGAGAGTATGCTGACGGGCGAGCCGCTGCCCATTGAAAAACATGCCGGCGACAAGCTGACCGGCGGCACGCTCAACAAGAACGGCACGCTGGTGGTCGAGGCACGCCAGGTGGGCGACGAAACCATGCTGGCGCAGATCGTTGCCATGGTGGCAGGTGCCCAGCGCTCGCGCGCACCGATCCAGGGGCTTGCCGACCGGGTGGCCGGATGGTTCGTGCCGACGGTGGTCGCGGTGGCGGTAATCGCTTTCCTCGCCTGGCTTTTCCTCGGGCCGCAGCCAGCCTTTGTCTTTGCGGTCATTTCTGCGGTTTCCGTGTTGATCATTGCCTGTCCCTGCGCGCTGGGGCTGGCAACGCCGATGTCGATCATGACGGCGACGGGGCGCGGTGCGCAGGCAGGCGTGCTGGTCAAGGAGGCCGGCGCGCTTGAAGCGCTGGCCGGTATCGACACGCTGGTGGTCGACAAGACCGGCACGCTGACGGAAGGAAAGCCGAAGCTGACCGATGTCGTCACCTTTGGCCGCGCGGCGGAAAAGACGCTGCTGGCGGCAGCCGGGGCGCTGGAAAAGAGTTCCGAACATCCGCTGGCCGAGGCAATCGTTGCCGGTGTGAAGGCACGGAAGGTTGAAATTCCCTCTGCGAGCGATTTCGAGTCGGTGACCGGCATGGGCGTTCGCGGCACGGTGAGCGGCAAAAAGGTTGCGCTCGGCAATGGCCGGATGATGAAGGCCGAAAAGGTCGACATGGCAAAGGGTGAACAGGAAGCCGAGCGACTTCACAAGGAAGGCAAGACGGCGATGTTCGTTGCCATTAATGGCCATCTGGCCGGGATTGTCGCGGTGGCCGATCCGGTGAAGGAAAATGCCGGGCAAGCCATCGCCGCTCTGCATGAAAAGGGCGTGCGCATCATCATGGCGACCGGCGACAACGAGACCACGGCGAAGGCGGTTGCCGGAAAGCTCAGCATCGATGAGGTGCGTGCCGGAGTGCTGCCGGAAGACAAGAAGGCGCTGATCGACGAATTGCGCAGCGCTGGCCGCAAGGTCGCCATGGCGGGTGACGGGATCAATGATGCGCCGGCGCTTGCTGCCGCCGATGTGGGCATTGCCATGGGTACCGGCACGGATGTGGCGCTTGAAAGCGCGGGGATCACGCTGCTGAAAGGCGATCTTTCGGCAATTGTGCGGGCCCGCAAGCTGGCCGAGGCGACGCTTGCCAACATCAAGCAGAACCTGTTCTTCGCCTTTGCCTATAATTCGGTCGGGGTGCCGGTTGCTGCGGGCATTCTCTATCCGCTGACGGGCACGCTGCTGTCGCCGATGATTGCGGCAGCCGCCATGAGCCTGTCCTCGGTATCGGTCATCTCCAACGCGCTGCGGCTGCGCGGGCTGAAACTGTAGGAGATCCCTTGCTGCGGTTTTCAGCCAATCTCGGTTTTCTGTGGGCGGACCTGCCGCTTCCCGATGCCATTCGGGCGGCGGCACGTGCAGGTTTCGATGCGGTGGAATGCCACTGGCCTTACGACAGCGATCCAGCGCAGGTGCGGGCTGCCGTGGAAAAAACCGGCCTGCCGATGCTGGGTATCAATACGGCCAAGGGCGGGGAAGGGCAGTTCGGCCTGCTCGCGTTGGCAGATGAGGGAAGAGCTGCAAGGGCCTCTATCGATCAGGCGATTTCATATGCCGCCGCCGTTGGCGCGGCCAATATCCATGCGATGGCGGGCATTGCCAGCGGTGCGGCGGCGGAGGCAATCTTCCGGGCAAACCTGCACTATGCCTGCGAGCAGGCGGCAGAATACGGCATCACCATCCTGATCGAGCCGATCAACGCCCATGACGTGCCGGGCTATTTTCTTCATTCGACTAATCAGGCCGAACGGCTGATTGCGGAACTCGGTCTGCCGAACCTCAAGCTGATGTTCGACTGCTATCATGTGGCGAAAATGGGTGAGAATGTGCTGGCGCGCCTTGAGGCGCTTCTGCCGGTTACCGGCCATATCCAGTTTGCCGCGGTGCCGGATCGTGGTTCGCCCGATCACGGTGATCTCGATTATACGGAGGTATTCACCCGGCTGGATGAATGGGGCTGGGAGAAACCGCTCGGGGCGGAATACAGGCCCGCAGGAGAAACTTCGGCAAGCCTTTCCTGGCTCGCTTCCCTCCGGCGTTAGAGTTTCAGCAGCCCGTTTGCGCCTTTTCCTTTGCTTGAGCGGGGGCATCCACGGCGCAATAGATCGAATGCAGCGTGTCGAGGATGGCTTTCGCCTCGCCGCCCTTGAGAGAATAATAGATGGTCTGGGCGCTGCGGCGGGTTTCGACAAGGTCCGAATCGCGCAGTTTGCGCAGATGGTGCGACATGGCCGGCTGGGAAAGGCCCGCGGCTTCGGCAAGCTGCAGCACGCTGCGCTCGCCTTCCAGCAGCAGGCAGAGGATCTTCAGTCTCACCGGTTGCGACAGCATTTCCATCAACTGGGCTGCTTCGCTGATCTTGGGTTCGAGTTCTTCCAGAGCGGTCATCTTATAAAGCCTCTTGAATATAAGCGATCATTTACATACACTATTCGCGGGAGCAATGCAAATCGGCCTGAAAAATGGCTCGCCTGCCGGGCAAGTGTCCGGCATGGCTCAACCTGAGGGAAGAAGATAGTCATGATGACGGAGTTTACACCCTATTATTCGTTGCTGGGGGGCGTGCTGATCGGCCTGGCGGCGACCCTGCTGATGGCCTTTCACGGCCGCATCGCCGGCATGACCGGTATTCTGCAGGGCGTCCTGCCGCCGCTTTCAGCCGACTGGCAGTGGCGCGCGGCCTTTCTTGCCGGGGCCATTGCGGCACCTTTCGTTTTCACCAATCTTGGCGGAACCATCGAGTTCGCCGTTCCGGTCGCCACGCTGCCGATGATCATCGGCGGCTTCATCGTCGGCGCAGGCGTCTATTTCGGTTCGGGCTGCACCAGCGGCCACGGGGTCTGCGGCATGGCCCGGCTTTCGCCGCGCTCGATTGCCGCCACCCTGGTCTTCATGACCGCGGCCTTCATCACCGTCTATGTCACCCGTCACGTTATCGGAGGCTGAAGTCATGAAACTGCTGACCGCATTCATCATCGGCTCCGTTTTCGGCCTGGGCATCGCGCTTTCCGGCATGGCAAACCCGGCCAAGGTGCTCAATTTCTTCGACGTTGCCGGACATTGGGATCCGAGCCTGATCTTCGTCATGGGCGGCGCGCTCATCACCACGGCAATCGGCTACCGTCTGGTTTTCGGCCAGCGCACCGCGCCGGTGTTCGAAAAGGGCTTTCTGGTGCCCACCAGCACCCAGCTCGACAAATATCTGATCGGCGGCTCTGCCGTGTTCGGTATCGGCTGGGGCATTTCCGGCTTCTGTCCAGGCGGCGCCATTCCCGCACTGGGTCTCGGCTATGTTGAAACCTTCCAGTTCGTCGGTGCGATGATTGCCGGCATTCTGGTTGCCCGGCTGGTCAATACCCGCATCCTCAAGCCTGCAACGGCTTGAGACAGGCGCCGGCGGCTTCCGCCGGCCCGTTCAACACGCACGAAAATTTTTCAAAACCCGTTGCCGCGGCGCGAGTGGAGGTCTATAACCCGCTCGCTCCGCACGGGCAGCTTGCCCGGCGGACGGCTTCGGAGTGTGGCGCAGCCTGGTAGCGCACCTCGTT
>JAGRLQ010000395.1 GCA_020441735.1 Nitratireductor sp. | reverse complement strand
TTAGTTGTAGACAGGGTCTGCATCAGGTATGTCCAGCGAGAAAGCGGGAATGGCAACCTTCAGATTGCTGCCATCCTCGAAGCGCATTTCATAATGCCCTACCATGATCCCGGAGGAAGTCGATAGCGGGCAACCGCTGGTATATTCGTAGCTGGCGCCCGGCCCGATGATCGGCTGCTCGCCGACAACGCCTTCGCCGGCCACTTCCTCGACCTGGCCATTGGCATCCGTGATGTGCCAGTAACGGTTGATCAACTGGACGGCTCGGTTGCCGCCGTTCTCGATCAGTACCCGGTAGGCCCAGAAATAGAGATTGCGCTCCGGGTCGGAGCGCTCATCGATAAAGACCGGCAGAACGCTGACGGTGATTTGATCGGTCGACTGGCGGTACATGCTGACAATTCTACCGTCTTCATGCCAGAACTGCCAGACGCTTTAGAGCGCAGGCAAGTGGCAGAACGGGAATCAAGGGATGCTGGACGGGTTTGCGAGAAAACAGATCGATCCGCTGCTGATGGCGATTGCCGGTCGGCTTGCCTCTACCGGCATCACGCCAAACCAGATCACCGTCGCAGGCTTTGTCATCGGAGCGGCAGCAGCTGGCGCAATTGCCGCTCAGTGGTTTCTAATCGGCCTTGTTTTGCTGCTGGCAAGCCGGTTGGCAGACGGGCTTGACGGCTCGCTCGCCAAACTCACAAAGACCAGCGATTTCGGTGGCTTTCTCGACATCGTACTGGACTTCGGCTTCTATGGCATCATACCGCTCGGTTTCATCTTTGCCGATCCGGGAGAGAATGCACTTGCCGGTGCGACGCTGATCTTCTCCTTCTACGTCAACGGTGCCAGTTTTCTGGCCTTCGCCACCCTCGCCGAAAAGCACAAGCTTGAGGGCAATGCCCGCGGCACGAAGTCGATCTTCTTTACCACGGGCCTTGCCGAGGCCACGGAAACGCTGGCAGTGTTCGTTCTCGCCTGCCTCTTCCCCGACTGGTTTGCAGTGCTTGCCTGGCTGTTTGCAGCCATATGCTTCTACACGGCATTGGTGCGCATCCTGCAAGCCCGGGAGACTTTCCCCGGCAAGTAACCGTGACCGCTCAGGAAGCGGCCTTTGCCGCCACCTTGAGTGCCTGATCGATATCGGCCATCAAATCCTCGGCATCCTCCAGCCCCACCGAAAGACGCAACAGTCCGGGTGAAATCCCCAGTTCGGCCTGATCCTCGGCGGCGAGGTTCTTGTGCGTGGTGGTCGCCGGATGGGTGACAAGGCTTTTGGCATCGCCGAGATTGTTCGAGATGCGGATGAGCTTCAGCGCATTTTCGAACGCAAAGGCCGCCGCCTTCCCGCCTTCAACCTCGAAGGCGAGCAGGGTGGAACCGCCGCTCATCTGCCGTTGTGCCAGCTCTGCCTGAGGGTGGGACGGATCGCCCGGATAGATGGCGCGCGTGACGCTTCCGTGTGCTGCAAGAAACGCGCACAGCTTTGCCGCTGTCTCCGACTGCTGACGCACGCGCACGGGCAGGGTCTCTAACCCCTTGAGCAGCACCCAGGCATTGAACGGGCTCAGGCTCGGACCGGTATGGCGGAAATAGTCGTGCAGGTTTTCCTCGATCCATTCCTTGTCGGAAAGCACGATGCCGCCAAGGCAGCGGCCCTGACCGTCAATGTGCTTGGTCGCAGAATAGACGACGATGTCGGCACCGAGCGCCAGCGGCTTTTGCTGCAGCGGCGTGGCAAAGACGTTGTCAACGATCAGCTTCGCGCCGTTTTCGTGGGCAAGATCGGCAATGGCGCGGATATCGCACAGTTCCAGCGTCGGATTGGTCGGGCTTTCCAGAAAGAAAACCTTCGTTTCGGGCCGCACTGCCTGCTTCCAGGCTTCAAGGTTCTTGCCATCGACCAGCGTGCAGCCCACACCATAGGACGGCATCAGTTTTTCGATCACCCAGCGGCAGGAGCCGAACAATGCCTTGGCAGCGACGATATGATCGCCGGCCTTCAGCTGACAGCCGATGGCAGCTGAAACCGCAGCCATGCCGGAAGCCGTTGCCCGTGCATCTTCGGCGCCTTCCAGCAGGCACATGCGTTGTTCGAACATGTGCACGGTGGGGTTCGCATAGCGCGAATAGATGAAGCCTTCTTCATCGCCCTTGAACCGCGCTTCGGCAGACTCCGCGCTTTCATAGACAAAGCCCTGGGTCAGATAGAGTGCCTCGGAGGTCTCTCCGAAAGGCGAGCGCAGGGTGCCGCCATGGACAAGAGCCGTGGCAGGGTTCCAGTTTTCCGGGTTGGAAAGGTCTTTCATCGTGTTGCGTGTCCTATCGCTGCGCAACCGGAAACAAAAAA
>JAGRLQ010000068.1 GCA_020441735.1 Nitratireductor sp. | reverse complement strand
CTCGACCCCGAACTGGTGGGCGAGGTGCTGCGGGTCATTCGCGGGCTGGCCGAGGAAGGCCGCACGATGATCCTCGTTACCCATGAAATGAAATTCGCGCGGGATGTTTCCTCCGAGGTCATTTATCTCCACCAGGGCGTGGTGGAAGAGAAAGGCCCGCCGAAGAAGGTTTTCTACGAGCCGGACAGTGAACGCTGCAAGGCTTTTGTCAGTTCGATCCATTGATCGGACGTTCATCCGGGGCATACCCAATTCAACTGTAACCCCATTCAACTGTAACCAGGGAGAAATTGAATGAAGAAAACGATCAAAGTTGTGGTAGCAGCCGCTTTTGCAGCGGGCCTTGCCGCCACCCAGGCTTCGGCCGAAATCAAGCTCGGCCTTGATACCGCGCCGTATCCGCCGTTCGCCGATCAGGACGCCAGCGGCAACCGCACCGGCTTCGAGATCGAACTCGGCAATGCCGTCTGCGCTGCTATGGGCGAGACCTGCGTTTGGACGCCGATTGCCTGGGACGGCATCATTCCGGCGCTGACCTCCGGCAAGATCGACGCCATCTTCGCCTCCATGTCGATCACCGAAGAGCGCATGAAAACCATCGACTTCTCGGACAAGTATTACAATACGCCGGCTGCTCTGGTCGGTCCGAAGGACATGGAAATGGACGGCTCGGCTGAAGGCATGAGCGGCAAGATCGTCGGCGCTCAGGTTTCGACGATCCATGCCAACTATGCCGAGAAATATTACAAGCCGGCCGGTGCCGACATCAAGGTGACCTATCAGGCCTTTGACGAGCACAACAACGACCTGGTGGCTGGCCGCCTCGATGCGGTCATCGGCGACTCGCTGGCATTCTCCGACTTCCTGGCTTCCGATCCGGGCCAGTGCTGCGAGATCAAGGCCTATCTGAAAGACGAGGCCATCTTCGGCAAGGGTGTCGGCGTTGGCCTGCGCAAGGGCGACGATGAGTTGAAAGCCAAGTTCAACGAGGCCATCGCCAAGGTTCGCGCCGATGGCACCTATGATGCCATCGCCAAGAAGTACTTCGACTTCGACATCTACGGCGAATAACAAAAACAGAAGAAGCCGGGTGTAATGCCCGGCTTCTTTGCTTTCGGGGCTTTCCGGGGAAGGCTTGCAAATGTGGGACAGTCTGCAAATGCTGGCGCTGACGCCGCCGGGGTGGGGCGGTGTGCTGCTCAAGGGCCTGTTGTTCACCGTTCTGGTGGCCGCTGGCGCCTATATGCTCGGTCTGCTGATCGGTTTTGGTGGTGCTGTCGGCAAGATCTATGGCGGGCCCGTTCTCAAGTCTGTTCTCGAAATCTACACCACCTTCATCCGCGCGGTGCCTGAACTGGTGCTGATCCTGCTGATCTTCTATGCCGGCAATGACGCGCTCAATTTTGTAATCGGTCTGATTGGCGTAGGCCCTGTGGATATCAATCCGTTTGCGGCGGGGGTCCTGGTGCTTGGCGTCGTACAAGGCGCCTATACGACCGAGGTCATCCGTGCGGCCATGCTTGCCGTGCCGAAGGGCCAGGTGGAAGCCGCCTACGCCTACGGCATGTCCCGGATGAAGATGCTGCGTCGCATCATGATTCCGTCGATGATCCCCTTTGCCATTCCGGGGCTTGCCAATCTCTGGCTGATCGTCACCAAGGATACAGCGCTGTTGGCGGTGATCGGCTCGACCGAGCTTGCCACCGTCACGCGGGCGGCCGCCGGTAGCACCCGTCACTATCTGCTGTTCTACATGGCTGCAGCCGTGCTCTACCTCTGCCTGACTCTGGTTTCCAATGTCGGTATCCGCAGGCTCGAGCGGCGTTACCGGCCTGCTGCAGCGTTCTAGGGGGATGTGATGGTCTGGGACTGGCTGCCGGTTTATTTTGAACAGTTGATGGGCGGGCTTTGGCTGACGCTGGAACTGCTGGTGATCTGCGCCACGCTGGGTTTCCTGCTGGCAATCCCCCTCGGCCTGGTTCAGGTCACCGGGCCGAAATGGCTTGGCCGGATTGCGCTTGCCTTCTGCACGGTCATTCGCGGCACGCCGCTACTGATCCAGCTTTGGTTGATCTATTACGGGCTTGGCTCAATCTTTCCTTCCATTCCGGGCATTCGCGAGAGCATCTTGTGGCCTTATCTGAGGGCAGCCTTTCCCTATGCGATTGTCGCCTTCACCTTCAGCGTTGCCGGGTATTCCGGTGAAGTGATGCGCGGCGCCTTTGCCGGTGTGCCGAAAGGTGAACTGGAAGCTGCCCGCGCCATGG
>JAGRLQ010000001.1 GCA_020441735.1 Nitratireductor sp. | reverse complement strand
AGAACTACGATGGCGACGTGCAGTCCGACACTGTAGCCCAGGGTTTCGGCTCCCTGGGCCTCATGACCTCGGTGCTGATGACGCCCGACGGCAAGACGGTGGAAGCCGAAGCTGCCCACGGCACCGTGACCCGGCACTACCGCCAGCACCAGAAGGGCGAAGCGACCTCGACCAACTCGATTGCCTCGATTTTTGCCTGGACACGCGGCCTCGCCCATCGCGCCAAGCTAGACGACAACCCGGAACTGGCCAAATTCGCCGACACGCTGGAACAGACCTGCATCCACTCCGTCGAGGACGGCTACATGACCAAGGATCTGGCACTGCTGATCGGCCCCGACCAGCCCTGGCTCGATACCATCGGCTTCCTCGACAAGGTCGATGAGTACCTGCAGAAGGCGATGAGCTGATCCGCAAAATCCAGAGTGAAGATGAAAAGCCGGGCCATTGCCCGGCTTTTTTGTCGCCCGGTTGTTGCCGTTTTCCGTCGCGCCGCGGTTTGCTAGGTTGCGACCGACCTGAAACCGGGAACTAGCCATGAGTCGCATGCTGGAAATCTGGCGCCATCACAAGATACTGGCCACGGCTTTCGCAGTGATGGTTATCATCACCCTTGCATTGGGCTTGCGGCTTGCCTTCTTCAGCATCTACTGGGCAACCCACCGTGACCTGCCGATAGAGGCCTGGATGCCGGTTGGCTACATCGCCAGATCCCACGGTATTCCCGTTGACCGTCTCAAGCAGGTTACGAGCGGAACTGTTGGCGACCGCGACCGGCGCTCTGTCGAGGAAGTTGCCGGGGATATGGGCATTTCCACCCGGCAACTGATCGAACGGTTGGAAAGCGAGATCGCAACCTACAAGCAGGAACGCCGCAGCGGAGCCGGTTCCTGATGGAATTTGCCACCTATCTCAACGACTATGGCCTGCCGCTGGTCTTTGCCGTTGCCTTTCTGTCCTGCCTGGCAGTACCCATCCCCGCTTCGCTAATCTTCATGGCTGCCGGAACGCTGGCAGCCGGCGGTCAGTTTGATATCACATCACTATGGCTGGCTGGCCTTGCCGGCGCCCTGCTGGGAGATCATGCCGGGTTTCTTGCCGGCAGATTTCTGTCGCAGCGCCTTGAGGCCTTTTCGGAAAAGCACGGGAAGCTGGCAACGGGGCTTGAAAAGGCGCACGATTTCGAAACCCGCTGGGGATCAGCGGCGATTTTCTTCAGCCGTTGGCTGGCAAGTCCGCTGGGCCCCTGGGTCAATCTATCCAGCGGGCTGACGAGAGTATCGTGGCCGTCTTTTCTGATTTGGGATATCGCGGGCGAAGCGGTCTGGGTGACGCTCTATCTTGGACTTGGTTGGATGTTTTCAAGCCAGGCGCAGATGATTGCCGATCTGATCGGCAACGCCATCTGGCTGGTTATCGCGGGCGGCCTGACCATCCTCCTTGGCCGCAGCCTGTTGAAGGCAGCCGAGGAACGTCGGCACCATGGAAAATCCAGGCGATAGGCAAGGTTGCATTGCCTGAGGAAAGATCAGCCTGCGAGTGCGGCACGCACCGCATCCAGCGCTTCCTCGGCCTTTGCACCATCGGGACCGCCGGCCTGGGCCATGTCGGGCCGTCCGCCACCCCCCTTGCCGCCCACGGCGGAAGAGGCTGCGCGCACCAGATCGACAGCGCTCACCTTGCCGGCAAGATCGTCCGTGACGCCGACGACAACCGCCGCCTTGCCATCATCGGAACGGCTGACCATGGCGACGACGCCGGAACCGATGCGTGCCTTGGCATCATCCACCAGCCCCTTGAGGTCTTTCGCCGGAATGCCGTCAAGCACCTGACCCTGGAAGGTGATACCACCCACTTCCTCGGTTTGAGCTGCAGATGATCCGTCACCGCCGCCCAGCGCCAGTTTCTTTTTCGCCTCGGCAAGCTCGCGCTCCAGCCGCTTGCGTTCTTCCACCAGCGCACTTACCCGTGCCACGGTATCCTGCGGCGGCACTTTCAGCAGATCAGCAATGTCGTGGACCCGCGTTTCCTGCTCTTCCAGATAGGAAAGCGCATCGGCTCCCGTCAGTGCCTCGATGCGGCGCACGCCGGAACCAACGGCGCCTTCACCAAGAAGCTTGATGACACCGATTTCGCCGGTGTTGGCGACATGGGTGCCGCCACACAGTTCCAGCGAGTAGGTCTTGCCGGTCTTCGGCCCGCGCTTGGCCGTTCCCATCGAAACGACGCGCACTTCATCGCCGTATTTTTCGCCGAACAGCGCCATGGCGCCGGCCTCGATTGCATCATCAACGGCCATCAGCCGCGTCGAAACAGGAGCAGACTGCTGCACGATCTCGTTGGCGATGTCCTCGACCTCGGCCAGTTCCGAGGCGTCGATCGCCTTGGGATGGGAAAAATCGAAGCGCAGCCGGTTGGGCGCGACCAGCGATCCCTTCTGCGCCACATGCTCACCCAGCACGTTGCGCAGCGCCTCATGCACCAGATGGGTCGCCGAATGGTGGCGGCGCAACCCGGCACGTGCACCATGATCAACCTCAAGCTCGGCTGCCATGCCCGGCGTCACCTCGCCCTCGGCAACCGTGCCGTAATGGACATGCAGGCCCTCGCCGCGCTTTTTGGTATCCGACACCTGGATCCGACCGCCCTCGAAACGGATTTCGCCCCTGTCGCCCTGCTGGCCACCGGACTCGCCATAGAATGGCGTCTGGTTGACGATAACGGCCACCGCATCGCCTGCCTTCGCCTGATTGGCCAGCTTGCCATCGATAACAATCGCCTGAATGACGCCCTCGGCCTGCTCGGTTTCATAACCAAGAAATTCTGTCGCGCCGTGCTGTTCCTTCAATTCAAACCAGATGCGTTCGTCGGCAGCTTCGCCCGACCCTGCCCAGGACGCGCGTGCCTCGGCCTTCTGGCGCTCCATGGCAGTGTTGAACCCGTCGGTGTCGACGCCAATGCCGCGCCGGCGCAACGCATCCTGTGTCAGATCAAGCGGAAAACCGTAGGTATCGTAGAGCTTGAAGGCCGTCTCGCCATCCAGCTGGTCGCCGTCGCTCATGCTGTTCGTTGCCTCACCAAGCAGGGTAAGCCCGCGGTCGAGCGTGCGGCGGAAACGGGTCTCCTCCAGCTCCAGCGTTTCGGCAATCAGCTTTTCGGCCCGTGTCAGTTCGGGATAGGCGCCACCCATCTCGTCAACAAGAACCGGGACAAGGCGGTACATCAGCGGGTCCTTCGCCCCCAGCAGGCTGGCATGGCGCATGGCGCGCCGCATGATGCGGCGCAGCACATAGCCCCTGCCCTCATTCGACGGCAGGACGCCATCGGCGATCAGAAAGGCCGAAGCGCGCAGGTGGTCGGCAATCACCCGGTGGCTCGGAGTTTTATCACCCTCGGCCGCAACACCGGTCGCCTCGACGCTTGCTGCAATCAGCGTCCTGAACAGGTCGATGTCGTAATTGTCATGCACACCCTGCATGACGGCAGCAATGCGCTCGAGCCCCATGCCGGTATCAATCGACGGCTTGGGCAGGTCAATGCGCTCTTCGGGGGTGACCTGCTCGAACTGCATGAAAACGAGGTTCCAGATCTCGATGAAGCGGTCGCCATCCTCATCCGGGCTTCCCGGCGGGCCGCCGGGAATGTGATCCCCGTGGTCATAGAAGATTTCAGAACACGGGCCGCAGGGACCGGTATCGCCCATGGCCCAGAAATTGTCGTGGGTCGCGATGCGGACGATTCTTTCATCCGGCAGGCCGGCAATCTTCTTCCACAGGTCGAAGGCCTGATCATCGGTGTGATAGACGGTGACCATCAGCCGGTTCTGATCGAGGCCGAACTCCTTCGTCAGCAATTCCCAGGCATGCGAGATCGCCTCTTCCTTGAAATAGTCGCCAAAGGAGAAATTGCCGAGCATCTCGA
>JAGRLQ010000394.1 GCA_020441735.1 Nitratireductor sp. | reverse complement strand
CCTATCAGTATTTCGAAAACCGTTTTGCCGTGACGGCAGCTGGCTCGATTACCGTGTCGCCGGAGGTCATGCCGGGCGCAGAACGCGTCGGCGAAATTCGTGCCAAGGTTCAGGAACTGGATGCGGCCTGCGTATTCTCCGAACCGCAATTCGAACCGAAGCTGGTGACCACCGTCACTGAAGGCACCCAGGCCAGGGCGGGTGTTCTGGATCCCCTCGGCGCAGAGCTCGACAACGGGCCCTCGCTCTATTTCGAACTGATCCGCAACATGGCGGCCTCGATCAAGTCCTGCCTGTCACAGGCAAGCTGAACCGCGGCCTTACCTGTTTCTCACACGCGCGCCTTGAGCGCATGGGTCAGCACCGCGCCACTCTCGTAATAAGCCGAGCGCAGGCCTGAAAACCGCTCGCCATGGCTCGCAACCGGCGAAAGTGGCAGCAATGCCGGATCGTCCTTCAAAAGCGCTTGCGCTGCGAGCGTGCCGAATGTCGTGCCCGGCCCGATGCCCCGGCCCGAATAACCGAAACAGGCATAAGCGTTCGGGCCGATGGCAAGGATCTTCGGCAGATGATCGCCGGTCATGGCGATGCGGCCACACCAGGCATGACTGATCTTCACATCTGCGAGCGCCGGATAAAGCCGTCGGATCATCCGCTGCGCCCAGCCGCGGTGGATGCCGCCGCCGATGCCTTCAAGATCGCCCACGGCGCCAACCAGCAATCTGCCAGTGTGGTCCCTGCGGAACGACGACATGACGAGGGCCGTGTCCCAGCAGCCCTCGCCGCCCGGCAGGACTTGTGCAGAACGCTCACCTTCAAGCGGTTCCGTCGCCACCTGGAAATAGTGCACCGGCACGGTTTCCGGCGACGCCATCCCGCCCATCTGCTGATGATAGGCATTGGTGGCCACGAGCAGCACCCGCGCCGAAATCGTGCCGCCCGGTGTTTCCACTACCCAGCCGCCCTTTGCCTGCCGGATGGCTGTTGCCGGCGTCCTTGAGCAAAGCTTGGCGCCCGCCTGCACTGCGGCCCGCGCCAGCCCCCGGCAATAGGACAGCGGATTGATGGTCCCAGCCCGCGCATCATGCAATGCACCATGAAACATCGGCGAGCCCGTCCGCCGCTGTGTCTCTTCCCCATCGAGGAGGCTCACCGGCGCGCCAAGCGCCACCTGCTGGCGGTACCGGTCCTCAAGATCGCGATAGCCCGCTTCCGAGTGCGCGCAATGCAGCGTGCCGTTGTTGACTGCCTCACAGGCTATGCCGTGCTTTTCGATCAGATCAAAGACCCGCTTCGGGGCACCCGCCAGATGGGTGCTCAGCCGCCTGCCTTCGGCTTCTCCCAGAATTCCGGCAATCGTTTCCGGCGGCAGCCACAACCCGGCATTGACAAGGCCCACATTGCGTCCCGACCCGCCATGGCCAATCTCCTGCGCCTCCACAAGACAGACGGATGCGCCACTGCCCGCGGCTTCGAGCGCTGCCGAACAGCCGGTGAACCCGCCGCCGATAATGGCGAGATCGATGCTGCAATCCTTGTCCAGCACTGGCGCGGAAACCTGTTCCTCGCAGGTTGCTTCCCAAAGGTTGCCAACAGCCCGGCTCATCATTCTGCCCTTTGCAAACCAGCGCCCGCACCAAACGGGCATCGCGCTCCACAATCATGAATCGCGATAGAGCCATGACGGAAGCCCGAGAGCAACGGTGAAATCGTGCGGAAATTTTGGGCGTGCAAATGCTGGCTGCTGCAGAGCGCTCCGGCACCGGTGCGGGTTTGTTCGCTGCCGGTCAGGAGGGCGCTACTTTTCCTCGTAGCGATCCTGCGCCGGCCAGATCAGCGATTCGGCCGTATAGACCAGCACCGCAAGGCCGATGGCGCCCATCGCGGCAATGCCGAGGAACACGATCACGTCGATCGGCCCGCCGAGATCGGAAATATGCGACTTGGTGACCCACAGCACGAACAGCACCGCAGCAACGGCCCCGAACGGCATGGAAAGCTGCGCCCAAAGAAACTTGCGCCAGGAAACCGCCCGGTCGCGGATCAGCACATAGAAATAGGCGATCGTGACGGCTGCAGCCACCGCGACCATCAGCCAGAACAGCACGCCACCAAACATTTCCTCGAAAACCGCAATCA
>JAGRLQ010000067.1 GCA_020441735.1 Nitratireductor sp. | reverse complement strand
CAGCAGATGCTGGCAATCGCCCGCGCGTTGATGACCAATCCGAAGCTGCTGATTCTGGACGAGGCGACGGAAGGGCTGGCACCGCTGGTTCGTCAGGAAATCTGGAAGGTTATCGCGAAGCTCAAACAGGAGTCCGACATGGCGATCCTGATTATCGACAAGTCCATCCGGGAGCTCTCTCGAATTGCCGACCGGGCAACGATCCTGCAGCGTGGTGAAACCGTCTGGAACGGACCGATCAACGATCTGACTTCCGAACTGACAGAACGCTATCTCGGCGTTTGACCTCCGGCAGTTCTACGATTTCAGGAATGGCTGCAGGGCGCGGATGACCCTGCTGTCACGCCGCTCTTTCAGGGTGATCAGCGCCTCGTCCATCATCAGATTGGCATCGCTGATTGGGATCTTGACCAGTCCCGCATCGGCGTCGAATTCAGCTTCCGAGACGATGCCAACCCCGCCGCCATGCAGAACCACATCGCGCACCGCCTCCCGGCCTTCCACCTCGATGCCGGCATTGAGCCTGACGCCCTTCTTTGCGGCGAACTCTTCGAGTTTTGAGCGGGTTTTTGAACCCTCCTCGCGCAATACCAGCGGCATGCTGGAGAGTTCCTTCAGGGTTACGGACCCCTTGCTGGCAGCTTCACTGCCCTCGGGCGCAAAGGCGATGATCGGTGTCGAACTCAGCCGTGTGGCATCGAAGTCCCGGCTGTCGGGAATATCGCCCAAGACGCCCACATCGGCCTTGTAGCTGTAGAGGTTTTCCAGCACTTCCGTTGAGTTCCCCGAGCGGATGGAGACATAGACGTCAGGATATTTTTGCCGGAAAGGACCCAGCACGTGAAGGATGTGATGGGGTGTATCGGCAATGATGTTGAGGCGCCCGCTTCGCAAGGTGCGTTCGGCATTGAGGTATTCTGCCGCCTGCTGCTCCACCTCAAAGAGACGGTGGGTGAATTCGAGCAGTTTTTCGCCGTGAGGTGTCAGCGCGATCTGCTTTCTGTTCCGGTCGAACAGACGGATATCATAGTCGATCTCCAGCTTGCGAACCTGATCGGAAACGGCCGGCTGGGTCAGGTGAAGCGCTTCCGCAGCGCGGGAAAACCCGCCGCAGATCGCCACATGATGAAAGGCCCGCAACTGCACATACCGCATGAAATCGCCCGTTGTCTCCATAAGCTGAACAGATAGATAAATAAGAACTATCGCTTTGAGTGATGCAAGGACTAATTCCGATAATGCCGCTCTGCAGCCCCGATCAGGCGATAAACACCTGTTCCTTGCCCTGGAATAGTTTCCATCGGCAAATTCTGATGATAATCCATATGCCGAGGAGAGCACATGGAATTGTGGTTATTTCTGCTGCAGCTGACCGCGGCGGTCATGCTGCTGCTCTATTCGACCCGCATGGTGCGCACTGGCATCGAGCGTGCCATGGGCGTCAATCTGCGCAACATGTTCCTGCGCTCGCGCAAGGCCATCGTCCTGAACGTTCTGGCCGGGGCGCTGGCGGCCATATTGCTGCAAAGCTCCACGGCGGTGGCTCTGCTGGTCTCGGGTTTCGCTGCGACCGGCGTCATGGGTGTTACCGGCTCGCTCGCCGTCGTGCTGGGTGCCGATCTCGGCACGGCTGCAGTCGTCAAGTTCCTCAGCCTGAATCTTTCGGCCATCATTCCGGTTCTGCTGGCGGCGGGCGGCATCCTGTTCCTGAAGTTTGATTCGCGCACAACCAAACAGGTCGGCCGGATACTGATCGGCATCGCTTTCATCCTGCTGTCTCTGAAGATGATCGGCGAAGCCACCTTGCCGATGCGCGAAAGCCCGCTCCTGCCGGCGATCGTGACCTATCTCAGCGAGGACCCAATCACCGCCTTTGCCGGCGGTGCGCTGATCACGTTTCTGTTTCATTCAAGCGTGGCGGCAATCCTGCTGTTCGCCACGTTCTGCGCGCTGGGCATCCTGCCGCTGGCGGCCGGCATCTCTCTCGTGCTGGGCGCCAATGCGGGTGGTGGCCTCGTAGCCGTCTGGCTGACGCGCAATTCGCACATCAAGGCAAGGCGCATCACTGCAGGCAATCTGATGGTGCGCGCCACCGGCGCCCTGTTGGCACTTCTTGCCATGCGGTTCGCCGATATCCCGCTGCACTGGCTGGGCAATACGGCTGCCGTCCAGCTGGTCAACTTCCATCTGGTGTTCAATGCCGTATTGGTGGTTGTCTTCCTGCCGCTGATCATTCCCATTGCCGCCCTTACCAAGCGCTTTATCGTCGATGGGGACGCGGAGGGGAGCGGGACAAGGCCCGTAAGTGCTCTCAACCGCGATGTGCTGGGCCAGCCCAATCTGGCATTTGCCAGCGTGACGCGGGAACTGCTCCGCATGGCCGAGCAGATCGAGGTGATGTTCAAGCCGGTGATGGACTTCTTCCTGGTCTCCAATCCATCGGAAGCCGGCCGCATTCGCGCCATGGATGAGGAGGTCAACAGCCTCCATACCGGGATCAAGCTCTACATCGCCGAACTGAGCCAGCGCGATCTAACCCCGGAGCAGGCAAGGAAGGCGACACAGCTTGCCAATTTCGCCATCGGCCTCGAACGGGCAGGCGATCTCATCGTCAAGGACATTCTGAAGCTCGCCGACACGCTGCACCGGCAGAAACTGAGCTTTTCCGAGGATGGCTGGGAGGAACTGTCACGACTGCACGACCGGGTCGGAGCCAACATCCAGCTGGCAATGAACGTTCTGGTGTCCGAAGACCTAGAATCGGCCCGCCAGTTGATCGGCGAAAAGGAAAGCATCCGCAAACTGGAGCAGGAAAGCAACGACCGGCATCTGGAACGGCTGAGCCGCAGAACGCGGGAAAGCATCGCCACCAGTGACATTCATCTGGAACTGGTGCAGGCGCTGAAGGAAATCAATTCCCGGTTCGTTTCCTTCGCCTATCCGGTTCTTGCCCGCCATGGCGAACTGCTCGACAGCCGGTTGGCGCATGAAGGCGCTGCAGCATAAGGAAAACATATGATAAGATACATGCTATCGATTTTACAGATGGTCATGAAGTTCTTATACGCAAATGGCATTCACGCCATGAGCCATGTCATGCGGATGTTTTCACAGGTTTCGGGAGTACCCAATCCATGCCGGCTGACCAAGCAGCGCAAACCAGCAAGATCAGCCTGCCTGCCATGGGCGAGCCCTATCTGCTGACCCCCGGCCCGCTCACCACGGCCTACAGCGTCAAGGAAAAGATGCTGCGCGACTGGGGTTCCTGGGACGGTGATTTCCGCGCCATGACGGCACAATTGCGCCGCGAACTCCTCGCCCTGATCGGTGATGACAAGCAGGAATTCGACTGCGTGCCGATCCAGGGCAGCGGCTCCTTCGTGGTCGAGGCCATGCTCGGCTCGCTGCTGCCGCGCGATTCCCGCACTCTGGTGCTGGTCAACGGCGCCTATGGCCAGCGCATCGTCAAGACGCTTGCCTATATCGGCCGCGAGGCAGTCGTCATCGACAAGGGCGACTACCTGCCGCCCCGGGGCACGGAAGTCGCTGCGGCACTCAAACGGGATCCGGCAATAACCCATGTCGTCGTCGTTCATTGCGAGACTTCGTCAGGCATTCTCAACCCGGTTGCGGAGATATCCGAAGCTGTCTATGCGTCTGGCCGTAAACTGCTGATCGACTCCATGAGCGCCTTTGGCGCCATTCCCCTCAACGTCAGCGAAATTCGATACGAGGCACTGGTCTCCTCGGCCAACAAGTGCATCGAGGGCGTGCCGGGCTTCGGTTTCGTCATTGCCCGCAAGAGCGAGTTGGAAGCCGCCCAGGGCAACGCCCATTCCCTGAGCCTCGATATCCACGACCAGTGGGCGCATATGGAAAAGACCGGCCAGTGGCGGTTTACCCCGCCAACCCATGTGGTTGCTGCTTTCATCGAGGCGCTGCGCCTGCATCGGCTGGAGGGCGGTGTGGATGGTAGAGGTGCCCGTTATCAGGCCAATTGCGAAACCATGATCGAAGGCATGCGCACGCTGGGCTTTGAAACGCTGCTGCGTGACCGCTGGCTGTCGCCGATCATCGTTACCTTCTTCTGCCCGCAGGATTCGAAATTCGAATTCGGCACGTTCTACGACCTGATGAAGCAGAAGGGGTTCATCATCTATCCCGGAAAGCTCACCGTGGTCGACAGCTTCCGCGTCGGCTGTATCGGCCAGATGGATCCGGCGGTCATGCGCCAGGTGGTTGAAGCCGCCGGACAATCACTCAGGGAAATGGGGGTGGAAAGTGCCGCCCCGCCGCAGGCGGCCCTCGCGGAGCGGGAAAAACTGGCAGCCTGATCAACGCACAGGACACAACGACAAAGAACGGAATTTGACATGAACGATATGAGATCGATCACGATTGAAGCCAATGGGCGTGGGTATGCTGTGCCGAAGACTTGCGCGATTGCGATCTGCCTGGATGGCTGCGAGCCCGCCTATTTGGATGCGGCGATCGAGGCAGGCCTGATGCCGGTGTTGAAGCGGATGCGGGAACAGGGTACCGAGCGACGGGCGCATAGCGTGATCCCGAGCTTCACCAATCCCAACAACCTGTCGATCGCCACGGGCCGCCCGCCGGCGGTGCACGGCATCTGCGGCAATTACCTCTACGATCCCGATACGGGCGAAGAGGTGATGATGAACGATCCGAAGTTCCTGCGCGCGCCGACCGTGTTCAAGGCATTCTACGACGCTGGAAAGAAGGTTGCGGTGGTGACGGCGAAGGACAAGCTGCGGGCGCTTCTTGGCGACGGTCTGAAGTTCGACGAGGGCAGGGCAATCTGCTTTTCCTCGGAGAAGTCGGATGCGACGACGGTGGCAGAACACGGCATCGACAATGCCTCGCAATGGCTCGGCCGCGAGGTGCCGGAAGTCTATTCGGCGGAACTGTCGGAGTTCGTCTTTGCTGCCGGTGTGAAGCTGCTCACGGAGTTTCAGCCCGACATCATGTATCTGACGACGACAGACTATGTGCAGCACAAATATGCCCCGGGCGATGCCGAGGCCAATGCCTTCTACGAGATGTTCGACAAGTATCTGGGCGAGCTCGATGCGGCAGGCGCCGCCATCGTGGTAACGGCTGACCATGGCATGAAGCCCAAGCACAAGGCGGATGGATCTCCTGCGGTGATCTATCTGCAGGATGTGCTCGATGAATGGCTCGGCAAGGATGCCGCCCGCGTCATCCTGCCAATCACTGATCCTTATGTGGTCCATCATGGCGCGCTGGGATCGTTTGCCACCGCCTATCTGCCGGAGGGCGCCGATGTGGTGGATGTTCTGGCGAAACTTTCGGCCATGGACGGCATCATCGTTGCCATCGGCAGGCAGGAGGCTTGTGAACGCTTTGAACTGCCGGAAGACCGTATCGGCGACATCGTGGTAATCTCGGGCGAAAACCTGACGCTCGGCACCAGCGAGCATCGCCATGATCTGGCGGCCCTGAAAGAGCCACTGCGATCCCATGGCGGGCTGACCGAGCAGGAAGTGCCTTTCATCGTAAACCGGGTGATGGCAGACCTGCCGAACAAACCGGAATTGCGCAACTTCGATGCCTTCTTCTATGCAGTAAAGGCGGCAGCGCTGGCGCCCACCTCATAGAGGTGGGTACAGGACGAGTGCAGAGACGGGTGAGGAATTGGACGATACGATGAACACGATATCCCAGACAGTCCGCCATGAGGCGATGCGCATCGGCGGCGAGAAGGTAGGCACCGATGACGTTGTCGAGGTGCTCTATCCCTATACAGAGCAGGTGATCGGCACGGTTCCTGCCGGCAAGGCGGAGCATGCGGCAAGGGCCTTCGAGATTGCGGCGAACTACAAGCCCACACTCACCCGCTATGAGCGCCAGCAGATCCTGTTCCGCGCCGCCGAACTGATCCGCGCCCGGCGCGAGGAGATCGCCCACTGGCTGACGCTGGAACTCGGCATCTGCCAGCAGCATGCGCTTTACGAGACCGGCCGCTCCTATGACGTCTTCACCCTGGCAGGCCAGTTGGCTATCCAGGATGATGGCCAGGTCTTCTCCTGCGATTTGACGCCCCATGGCAAGGATCGCCGAATCTACACCATGCGCGAGCCGGTGCGCGCGATATCGGCGATCACCCCTTTCAACCACCCCCTCAACATGGTGGCCCACAAGGTCGCGCCGTCGATTGCCACCAACAACTGCATGGTGTGCAAGCCGACGGAATTGACGCCGCTGACGGCCATCACCCTTGCCGATATCCTGTATGAAGCCGGCCTGCCGCCGGAGATGTTTCAGGTCGTGACGGGCATGCCTGCTGACATCGGCGATGAGATGATCGTCAACGATCACATCGACATCATCACCTTTACCGGCGGGGTTCCCGTCGGCAAGATGATCGCATCGAAGGCCGGTTACAAGCGCACGGCGCTGGAACTGGGTGGCAACGACCCGCTGATCATTCTCAACGATCTCGACGACAGCGATCTGGAAAAAGCCGCCACCATTGCCGTTGCCGGTGCGACGGGCAACTCCGGTCAGCGCTGCACGGCGGTCAAGCGCATCCTGGTACAGGAATCAGTTGCCGACAGGATCGTCCCGATGATCCTGGAAAAGGCCAGGGCGCTGAAGTTCGGCGATCCCATGGACCCCGAAACCCAGCTTGGTTGTGTCATTCACGCCAAGGCTGCCGAGACTTTCGAGAACCGGGTCTTCGCCGCCGAGAAGGAAGGCGCGAAGATCCTCTATCATCCCGGCCGTCAGGGCGCGCTGCTGCCGCCCATCGTCGTCGACCATGTGCCGCATGATTCAGAACTGGTGATGGACGAGACCTTCGGACCGATCGTCCCCGTCGTGCGCGTGCCGGACAACGATGCCGAGGTGATGGCGATCTCCAATTCGACCCCCTTCGGGCTTTCCTCTGGCGTGTGCACCAACGACTTCCGCCGCATGCAGGCCTATATCGCAGGCCTTGATGTCGGCACCGTCAACATCTGGGAACAGCCGGGCTACCGCATCGAGATGTCCCCCTTCGGCGGCATCAAGGATAGTGGGAACGGCGTCAAGGAAGGCGTGCTGGAGGCCATGAAGTTCTTCACGAACGTCAAGACCTATTCCCTGCCGTGGCCGAGATAGGCATGGCGGAAAAAGGGGGGAGGCAGCTTCGCCATACCGAGGGGGAATCGAATACCTCTCAGGCGCGGCTCGCCTGGATCGACAAGAATGCCGGCGCAAAATCACGCCCGCTGCTGAAGCGCGATGCGGATGCCTTTCTGCATCAAAGCCTGTCGAGTCCCTGTGTCGCAACGATTGCGAAAGCCGATGGCATCTGGATCGAGGATACCGATGGCCGCCGTTTCATGGATTTCCACGGCAACAGCGTTCACCACATCGGCTATGCCCATCCGCGCCTGACGGCAGCGATCAAGCGCCAGATCGACGGCCTGTCCTTTTCGCCGCGCCGTTTCACCAATGAAGTTTCGGTAGAGCTGGCCGAAACCCTTGGCGCAATTGCGCCCGGCGATCTCTCCAAGGTGCTGTTTACCACCGGCGGTTCGGATGCAAATGAAGTGGCGTTGCGTATTGCACGCGCCGCTACCGGACGCTTCAAGACCGTGAGCTTCTGGGATGCGTTTCATGGCGCCGGATTTGGCGCGGCAAGCGTTGGCGGGGAGGCAACCTTCCGCTCCCACATCGCAGGTCCGCTACTGCCGGGTTCAGAACACGTCGCGCCGTTCAACTGCTATCATTGCGCCTATGGGCATTCCGGCCCGCAGAGTTGCGGTCTTGCCTGCGCGAAGATGGTGGAATTCGCGCTCGAGCGTGAAGGTGATGTCGCTGCCGTTATTGCAGAACCCATGCGCGCGGTACCCACCGTTCCGCCGCCCGGCTATTGGCGTGCAGTACGCGAAGCCTGCAACCGCCATGGCGCGCTGCTCATCATGGACGAAATCCCCACCGGCCTTGGCAAGACCGGGCGGATGTTTGCCTTCGAGCATGATGATTTCGTTCCCGACATCGTCACGCTCGGCAAATCTTTGGGCGGCGGCATCCTGCCGATTGCCGCTGTCATCGCCCGCAGGGACCTTGATGTCTGCGGAGATTTCGCCATTGGTCACTACACCCATGAAAAGAATCCGGTCACGGCGCGCGCCGCATTGACGACGCTCGAAATCATTCGCGACGAAGGCCTGGTGGAACGCTCGGCTGAACTCGGGCAGCATGCACTGGCGCGGCTTTCAGAGTTTGCCGAAACCGCGCCGGTGATTGGCGATGTGCGCGGCCGCGGACTGATGTTCGGCGTCGAGATCGTTGCCGACAGAGAGACCCGTCAGCCCGATCCCGAGCTTGCCGAAAAAATCTACTATCACTGTCTCGATGCGGGTCTCAGTTTCAAGATCAGTGCCGGCAATGTGCTGACCCTGTCTCCGCCGCTTGTCATTTCCCGCGGGGATCTGGACAAGGCGCTGACGATCGTCGAAACCGCCATTCAGGAATGCTCGGCTTGAAACCTGCGTTGACAGTAGCATGAAAATCATCCGCACCGATTGCGAACTGGAATGCCCGCTGATCGACCGCACCTTGCGGCAAGCAGGCCATGAACTCGTGCTGCTTCCCGATGGCATAGGTGAGACACGGCTTGCCGAAGAGGCCCGGGACGCTGACCTCATCCTGATGTGCTACACCCCGGTCACCCGCCGCATCATCGAAGGCGCCGAAAGGTTGAAGGGCATCGTCAAATACGGTGTCGGTATTGATGCCATCGACATTCCCGCCGCTATCGAACGGGGCATCCCCGTCGTCAACATCCCTGAATATGGCGAGGAAACGGTCGCTGAAGGTGCTTTTGCACTGCTGATCGCGCTGGCCAAACGGCTGAAACCCATCGGCAAGGCGATGGAGAGGGAGGGCTGGATCTGGCCTGAAAACCCATGGCTGGCGAGCGATCTTGCCGGAAAGACACTTGGGATTGTCGGCTGTGGCCGCATCGGGCAGTCCATGGCGCGGATGGCGGGAGCCGGTTTCCGAATGCGGATGCTTGGCTACGATCCTTCAAAATCCGCTGAAAGCCTCGCCGATGCGGGCATGAAAAAGTGCGACGATCTGAAATCGATGCTGGCCGAATGCGATGCGATTTCCCTGCATGCGGTGTTGAAGCCGGACAGTAAGCACCTGATTGGAAGTGCGGAACTGGCCTGCCTGAAGCCCGGCGCCATACTGGTCAACTCCGCCCGTGGCGGCTTGATTGATGAGGCAGCCTTGGTCGAGGCGGTTCTTGAAAACCGGCTGGGTGGTGTGGGTCTCGATGTCTTCTCCAGTGAACCGCTTGTGCTGGAAGGCCATGTGATGAGCCCGCTTTTCGGCCGAGATGATGTCATTCTGCATCCGCACCTGACTTTCTTCACGTATGAAGCGATGGAACGGTTGGAAGCCGAGACTCTTGAACGGTGTTTCGAATGTCTTGAAGGCGGCGATGTTCTGGTCAAGTCATTCGACAGCCGCCTCCGCGCCCAAAAGGCGCGGGTGAAGTTCGCTCCCGGGACATCCTTGCGTTGACCGGCGCGCCGTCTCTTTTCGCCATTGTCTTGATCCTCTGCGCGGCTTTTCTGCACGCGCTGTGGAATGCGATGGTCAAGGGGTCGGGCGACCAGCCCCTGACCCTGGGCCTGGTCAATTTCGGGCATCTTCTGGCGGGCGCTGTGCTGGTGCTGGCCTTTGCAGCGCCGGCAGCAGAAAGCTGGCCGTTCCTGCTCGGCTCCACCATCATTCATTTTTTCTACTACGGCTTCCTGCTGCTCGCCTACCGCCATGGCGATCTCAGCCAGGTCTATCCGCTGGCACGGGGTGTTGCACCGGTATTGGTGGCGCTGGGAGCGTGGAGCATTGCCGGCGAAGCCCTGCCGCTTTCTGCCTGGATCGGTATCGCTTTGGTATCCGGCGGGATTGCCATTCTGGTTTTGGGCCGCCGCCGGGTTTCCTTTCACTCCACCGCTCTTTTTGCTGCCTTCATGACCGGTCTGATCATTGCCGCCTACACAGTGGTTGACGGGCTGGGTGTTCGGGCCTCCGGCAGCCCGTTCGGCTATATCGGCTGGCTGTTTGTGCTGGAAAGCGCATCTGCTGCGTTTCTGCTGGTTTGGCGGCGGGAGGCCGTGAAACATGCCAGCGCGCGAACCCTGATAGCCGGGGTGGCCGGTGGCCTGCTTTCAGCAATTGCTTATGGCCTGGCGATCTACGCCATGAGCCTGACGCAGATGGCCAATGTCTCTGCTATTCGCGAGTCGAGCGTGATCATGGCGGCACTCATCGGCGTTGTCTGGCTCGGCGAGAGACCCTGGAAAGCGCGCGTTCTGGCAGCAGCGGTTGTCGCGGCGGGCATCATTGTAATGGCAACCGGCGGATAACGCAGGTCTGGCAATCAGGCCGGAACCATGTCGAACAGTTCACGCCAGCGGTGACAGGCCACCTCATGGCCGTCTCCGGGATGCTCCAGCTTCGGCTCTTCCTGACGGCAGATATCGACGGCGTGCGGGCAGCGCGTATTGAACTTGCAGCCCGGTGGCGGATCGGTCGGCGAAGGGATTTCGCCTTCCAGCTTCTGGGCCTTGCCGCGGTCATCGGGATCCAGCGAGGGGATCGCAGAGAAAAGCGCCTTGGTATAGGGATGGCGCGCACCGGAAAACAACTGCCGTGTTGGCGCGGTCTCGACCAGCCGGCCGAGATACATCACCGCCACATGGTCGCAGATATGGGCAACCACCGACAGGTCGTGGCTGATGAACAGGAAAGTCAGTCCGAGATCGTCCTGAAGCTGCTTCAACAGGTTGAGAACATCGGCCTGGATCGAGACGTCGAGGGCTGCCACGCTCTCGTCCGCAACGATGAATTTCGGACCCGAAACGAGCGCGCGCGCAATCGAGATGCGCTGGCGTTGCCCGCCGGAAAAGGCGTGTGGAAAGCGCCGCAGGTGCTCAAGGTTGAGCCGGCATTTCGCCGCGATCTCGCGCACCCTTGCATCGGTTTCCTCGCGCGTCTTGGTCAGCCCCATCACCTCCAGCGGCTCGGCGATGATGTCGCGGACCGTCATGCGGGGGCTGAGCGCCGCATAGGGGTCTTGGAAAATGAGCTGGGCGCGTTTGCGGTAATCCTTCAACTGCGAGCTGGAAATGTTGGCAAGATCGTACTCGACCTCGCCATCATGATAGGTGACGTGACCTGCCGAAATCGGCGCCGCCTTTAAAATGGCCCGGCCCAGTGTCGTTTTTCCGGATCCCGACTCGCCCACCAGACCGAAGAAACTGCCGCGATCGATATCGAGCGAAACGTCGTTGATGGCATTCAGATAGGTGTTCTGGCCCAGCAGGCTATGGCCGATCTGATAGGTGACCGTGAGGTTTCTGACGGATACGACCGGCTTGCTCATTTCGCCTTACCTTTCCCCGTTCCGCTCTTCCTGGCGCTGCTTTTCGCCTTGGTCTTTGCCCCGCTCTTTGCCCCGGTTTTTGCCGCAGGCACTTTCGTCTGAACGCCTTTTTCCTCGACAAGATGGCAGGCAACCAGCCTGCCTCTGGCATCCTTGAGGAGTTCGGGATTTTCCTGCTTGCACCGGTCGCTGAACAGATCGGGGCAACGGGTGTGGAACACGCAGCCGCTTGGCCGCTCCAGCGGGCTCGGAATGTCGCCGGGAACCGGCGTCAGTTCGGCGGTCAGATCATCAAGCTTGGGCAGCGCGTTGAGCAGACCCTGGGTGTAGGGATGATGAGGCTCGCGGATAACATGGCGCACTTCGCCGGTTTCCACCAATTCGCCGAGATACATCACCGCCACGCGGTCGGCAGTCTGGGCGATCACGCCCAGATCATGGGTTATGAACAGGATCGCCATGTGGAACTCGTCCACCAGATCCTTCATCAGATCGATTACCTGCGCCTGGATCGTCACGTCCAGCGCGGTGGTCGGCTCGTCGGCGATCAGCAGTTTCGGACGGGTCGAAAGCGCCATTGCGATCATTGCCCGCTGGCGCATGCCGCCGGAAAACTCGAAGGCATACTGGCCGAAGCGCCGGGCCGGCTCGGGAATGCCGACGCGCGCCAGCATCTCGATCGAATGCTCCTTCGCTTCTGCCTTCGTCATGTCCGTGTGGATCAGCAACTGCTCGACCATCTGGTCACCGATGGTGATTGCCGGCGCGAAGCTTGCCATCGGCTCCTGGAAGATCATCGAGATCGCACCGCCACGAACAACCCGCAGGTCGTTGGGCTTCTTCAGCGAAAGAACATCGATTTCTTCCCCGCCGGTGTTGAGAATGATGCGGCTTTTCTCGTCATAGCGGGTATTGCCGGCATTAAGTCGCATCAGCGCTTTTGCGGTGACCGACTTGCCGGATCCCGATTCGCCGACAAGGCCCAGCACCTCTCCCGGAGCGATGTCGAAACTGACCCGGTCAACCGCCGTTACCAGGCCCTCGTCGGTGGTGAAGCGGATCGTCAGATCCTTTACGGAGATCAGCGGTGCCGTCATTTCTTGGTCCCCGAATAGGGATCGGCCGCATCACGCAAACCATCGCCGACAAAAACAAAGGCAAGCACCAGCGCGATGAAGAACAGCACGGGAATGAAATACCACTGATAGTTCAACAGGACATCAGCCTGGCTGACATTCTGCATCAGGGCGCCCAGCGAGTTGACCGGGTCCTTGAGACCCAGGCCGATGAACGACAGGGCTGTTTCGGAACGCACCATGTAGGGAAACGAAATCATGAGATCGACGATGATGTAGCTGGTGAAACTGGGTAGCAGATGGCGCCGGATAATGTGGGAAGAGGACGCGCCGCACAGTTCGGCAGCGAGCACATATTCTTGCGCCCGTTCGGTCAGCAGATGGGTGCGGATACGCCGCGCCAGTGTCGGCCAGCCGATAAACCCGAGGATGATGGAAATGAAGAAGAACCGGGTTTCCGAACTCCAGTGATCCGGCATGAAGGCGGCAAGCGCCATGAACAGCGGAATCGGCGGCACGGTTCGTATCGCGTCGGTGATCATCTGCAGAATTGAGTCGATCCAGCCCCCGTAGTAGCCGGATATCCCGCCGATGATCAGGGCGAGCACGAAGGCGATGAAGACACCCAGCGTGCCGACTGCAAGCGATGTCCAGATGGCGTGCAGGGTGCGGCCGAAAATGTCCTTGCCGCTGGCGTCGGTGCCGAAAAGATGGATTTTTCCCCCATCGACCCCGAACAGATGCGTATCGAATGTCAGTGTCTTGACCTGAAGCGGCGGCAAGCCGAAAGGCAGGTCCCACTTGATGTCGAGGAAGCTGTATTCCCAGTCCTCGACAAAGAGCTGGACGTAGAGCCGCTTGTCGCGGTTTTCCTGGACGACCCAACGGAAATTGGTCTTGATCGAACGCTCGCGCTCGGTTGCATAGATGAAGGGCCGGGCGGAAAAACCGTTCTCGTCCCAGAACTTCGGAATCTGCGGGGCGCCGTTCTCGTAGTCCTTGTCACGGCCGGCGATCGTCGGATCGTAGGGTGACAGGAAGGGTGCGAACAATCCCATCATCACCATGATCACCAGCGCCCACAGGGCAATCATCGCCGAGCGGTTCGAACTGAACCGGGCCCAGATAAGCTGCCCCTGCGAAGCGGTGAAATAGGCTTCCTTGGCCTTCTGATCGACGCCTTCGGTCTTCTTTCTGCGAAACCAGCTCATGACATCACCCCATCAGGCCGCGGCGTACCCGCGGATCAAGAATGGCGAGCAGGATGTCGGTGACGAAGTTCAGCGCCACGATACTTGCGGTGAGCAGGAAGATGATCGCACCGGCCAACTGCTGGTCGTTGGAGCGGGCAAGCGCCTCGATCAGCAGGGAACCTGCTTCCGTCAGCGTCAGGATGAGGGCAACGATCGGCAACTCGTTGAAGATGCGGTTGAGGTCGAAGCCGAGCGAGTTGATGACAGGTCCGAGCGCATGACGGGCCGGATAGCGCCACAAAAGGGTAGAGCCGGTAACACCGCGCGCCGAAGCTGCGGTGACATACAGCTTGCCGACTTCATCCAGCATCAGGGCACGCACCGTCTGCAGTGCAAAGGCGGTTGCCGACCACCCCAAAATGAAGATTGGCAGCCAGGCCCGCGACAGGAAGTCCTGAAACTTGGGCCACGACCATGCGGCATCCCGGAATTCCTTGGAAAACAGGCCGGTCAGCGAGTCGCCGAACAGTACCGTCGAAGCCAGCATGATGATCAGTGCGAGCAGGAAGTTCGGCAGCGCCAGGCCGAGATAGGAGATGAAACGCAATGTGTTGTTCGTGGCAGCGCTCGTCGATGTTGCCGATACGATGCCGATGGGGACCGCTATCAGGTAACTGAGTATGAGCGCGGCAAGACATATCCCCAGCGATATCCAGAACTTGTCGGCCAGAAGCTGGTTGATGTTCAGCCGCAGGATGCAACTGTCGCCGAACTCACCCTTGAAGAAAACGTTGCCGACCCAACTTGTCCATCGCACGAGAAAGGGCCGGTCGAGGCCAAGGCGCTTTTCTTCCGCCTCGATATCGGCGACGGAAATCTGCGATCCCTGCGTGTTCTTGAACGCCAGATACCGCTCAGCACAGGTGCCGGGCACCAGCTCCATGAGCGTAAAGACGATCAGCGAGACGGTGAGTAGCGTGATTAGCGCCATCGTCGCCCGTGTCATTGCAAACTGGATGAATTGTCCCATTACCTACCCGTTCCCGCAGGCCGTTTGCTGCGCCGGGCGCTGATGCGCGCCCGGCACGTCGGTTCAGTCTGCAGTAGTTGGACTTATTCGTCCAGCCACCACTGCATCGGACGGTACGGATAGGTACGATAGTACTCGTAGGAGGCCGTCTTGAACTCGGTGAAGTTCTTGAGTGCATTGCGGTGGTAGATCGGGTCAGGCGTAATCGCCGTGCCGATGAACAGCAGATTGCCGGTCATGTTCTCCACCAGACGTGCGCCGAGTGTATTGAACTCGTCGCTGCCGCTTTCAGCCGACTGGAAGGCATTGATGTCGGCAATCAGCTGCTTGACGTAGTCAGGCGGCTCGACACCCTGTGCACCCTTGGAGTCGACCCATTCCGCCCAAAGCATGCCGGTGCGGTGTGCGAAGTAGTTTTCGAACGGCGGCACCCACAGCTCGTTGTTGGCGAGAATGATGCCGAGCGGCTGGCCTTTTTCCCAGAGGCCGACATCGAGCTGGTTGGAAGACTGTGCCGAACGGTATTCGTCTGGCGTGATCTCCTTCACCGTCGTCTTGACGCCGACATCCGACCAGTACTGACCGATCAGTTCGACCACCTGTCCGGCAATGCCCTGGGTGGCAAACTGCAGGTTCAGCACCAGCGGTTTGCCGCTTGGCAGATCGCGGAAACCATCGCCGTCCTTGTCGACAACGCCGAGCGCGTCAAGGGCTGCCTTGGCACCATCCGGGTCGTATTCGGTGGCAAAGGTCTTCCATTTCTCGTCGACAAAGTCCGGCACCGGCGAGAAGCCGGTATACTGCTGGATCGTGCCTTCTCCGAAATAGGCGACCTGGTTGAGTTCCTCACGGTTGATTGCAACCGACATCGCCTTGCGGAAGCTGAGATCGCCGAAAATGGCGCGCTTTTCCTCATCCGCCGAGGTGACGTTGAAGGAAATCGCATGCATGGCGATCTTCGGTTTCAACTGGATCGTGTAGCCACCCTTCTCCTGGTTTTCCAGCAGCAGTGGCGCATCGGACAGTTGCAGAGACTGGGTTTTGTAGTCGGCCTCGCCATTGACCAGTTTCAGCAGGCGTACCTGCTGGTCGTTGGCGAAGATCTCGTCCATCTCGTTGATGTACGGCAACTGCTGGCCCGTCGTGTCGACCATGTAGAAATACGGATTGGCGACGAAGTGGCGGCCTTCCGTGGATTCCTTGACGACGATATGGCTCTCCAGCGTCGGGGCAGCCGCGAGCGGCAGCGAGGCGACGGTGTCGGGGTGGTTGAGCATCGGCGTTGCCGTGTCCATCCAGTCCGAATTGCCGTAATAGGCCTTGATCGCGTCATAGCCATCGGCGAAGCCCAGTTCCTGGGCGCGCTTGTCGGCATCCGCGTTTACAGCCGGGTGGAACTGGCCGAGGAAGTGCTTTGCCTGGAAACCCTGACCATAGTGCGTGGCGAAGTGGGCCAGAAGGCCCGGCTTCGGTGCCGGCAGTTTGAAAACGACGGTCGTTTCGTCAGGCGCCTCGACCTGCATGCGTTCGCCACCAACCAGCACGTAGTCCTTCGGTTTTTCGAAAACCTTCGGGTCGAGCGCCAGATTGTCGTACCAGAATTTCACATCGGCGGAAGTGAAGGGTTGGCCATCGGACCACTTGTGGCCCTTACGCAGGAAGAATGTCAGTTCGGTAAAGTCGCTGTTCCACTGCCAGCCCTTGGCGACGTTTGGAACGATGGTCTGCAGATCGTCGGAGTAACGAACCAGGTTAACGTGGCGGGTGGACATGAAGTCGGACGTGCCGGCTTCGGTTGCGTTGGACAGCGCATCCAGCGTGCCGCCATATTTACCGATGGAATCATAGGGCGCAACAACGAGCGGCTCTTCCGGCAGGCGTTCAGCCAGCGACGGCAGGTCCGGATTGCCCTGGATCATGCCGTTGAATTTCTCGATATCGGGATTGGCCGAGAACTCCATCTTGCAGTTGGCGGCGCCCTCGAACTCGGAAAGTTCGAATTGCTGCGGATATTTTCCGGCGGCAACACCATTCATTTCGGCAACCGTCACAGCAGGACAGTTGGCGTTGGCAACGGCTGTTAGTGCAAACAACGCCACGCCGGACAACAAAAGTTTCTTCATTCTGTAACCTCCACATTACGCCCCATGCACCTGCATTTCGGGCGAACCAACATTCCACCAACGCCAACGGCGTTGGCACCCAGTGGTCCGGTTTACTGTCTGGCCAAGTCTACCTGCGAAATCCGGAAACGGCTTCCGCAGCTCTGCCCATAAGACGAAGCCGCCAGAAGACTATTCCCTGCTGCAAAATTCCGTCAAGTAGCCAACGGGGCAGGACTCTGCGGACCAGACAGGCAAGCCAGTGCGACCTGCCTTGATTGAGGCGCAGCAGAACAGACGGCCGGTAGTTTGTGAAGTTCTCCTCCTCCACTGCCCGGGACCGGGGGCCGCCTCATGATGCACGGCGGTCCGTTCATCTGTAAAATCGATAAATTGTATCGCTCTATCTGTCACAGTTATAGGCGAATCCCGATTTTACTTGATGTTGGCCGGATTCCCTGTCGCGGGAGAGGGTGGAGGAGAGCGCTTCATATCGGAAAAGATTCCGGTCACCGGTCTGCGCACGCCACGAAGCCTTATGGCCTTCGTCCCCGATAACTGGTTGCAACCGGAAACGAAATCCTCAAGACGCGTCAAGATTTGCCCATGACCGGTAACAGTTTTATGACGCAATACAGAAAGCGCGGCGCGGCCTCACTTTCTGATGACGCCTTTCGCAGTGACCATTGTGCGCGAGAACCGGCCTTCTCCATGCGTCATGCGGTGATCGAGCATCGCCCGGGTCATCCGCAACACAATGTCCTGCGAACCCGGTTCGCGGGAAATGTCGCGTGCTTCCCCTTCGCCGGCCATGTCAAACAGCAGCGGCGGCAGGCCACCATTGAAATGAACCAGATTGTAGCGCTCGTCACGGATGACGGCGAGGCTGCTTTGATCACTGGTGAGACCAAGCGCCTTCTGGGGCAGGCTTGGATGTAGCGGATTTCCGAATTCCAGTTCGGAATAGGAATAGCGCCGCCAGTCGCCGGGGGGTTCGCCCTCCAGCAAGGGCACCAGGCTCACACCGTCCATCGTGTCGGGGACGTCTGCGCCGATCATGTCGAGCAGTGTCGGGGCGACGTCGACGGATTCGCTGGGGAGGTTGAAGGCTTTTCCTGCCATCGCGTTGCGGCCGGGATCGCGGATGATCAGCGGCACGCGGAAGGCCGCATCGTGATAGCTGTGCTTTCCCCACAAACCGTAATCGCCAAGCATCTCGCCATGGTCTCCACTGACCACCAGAATTGTGTCCTCATACAGTCCGGCGGATTTCAGTGCGGCAAGAATTCGCCCGAAGTGATGATCGACCTCGGCGGCAAGTCCCAGATAGATCGCCCGTATCATGGCGATGTTCTCCGCCGTTGGCTCCAAATCCGGAAACCCGATCACGGTGGAAGCAATCGGCTCCCTTGCCCGCGCCGGGGCGAGATAGGGATGCTCGCTGTCACCTTCGGCACCTGTCTTCGCCGCTGGTAACCCGGCCGGATCGACCATCCGGTTGTAGGGTTCGGGCGCGACAAAGGGCGGGTGCGGGCGGATATAGGTAACATGGCCGAACCAGCCCTTGGGACGGGCGAGCAGGTCGCTGATGACCCGATCAGTCAGAAACGCCGTGTCGCTGTCCTCCGCTCTGTAGAGCGCCGGGCTGTCCGGCTCGCCGCCAGCCGGGCGGAAGATTTCGGGATAGCCGGGCACCTTGTATCCCTTAGCTTCAAGATGCGCGCGCCACGGCCAGCTTTCCTCCAGCCGCATTTCCAGCGCTTCAACGAAGCCGGGCATGACCTGTTCGTAGGAATGCAGCACCGGATCACCGGCATCAAAAACACGCGGGTCCATCGTGGTGTCGGTATAGCCGAAAAGGAGCGGCAGATAGCCGGCCTTGCGCGTCTCGCCCGCCAGATTGGGCTTGTCATGCGGCAGGGGGGTGCCGTTGCGGACCGAGCGGTGGTTCATCGCATATTGCCCGGTCAGCAGCGAAGCCCGCGCCGGCCCGCAAGGGCTCGTTACCGAAACATGGTTGTTGAAGGTCGCCGCCTCGGCCATGAATCCACGTAGATTGGGCAGCGGCACATGATTGCCGAAGGCACCGGCAAGGCAGTCTGCGCGGAACTGGTCGAGAACGATGAAGAGAACGTTCTTGCGGTTTTTCACAGGGCGCGGCTCCATATTCGCAAGCTGCCAAACTTGAAGCCCGGCTTGAAGCCAAGCTTGAAAGTTATCCGGGAGACTGCATGTAAGCTGCAGACAAACGCCCGCTCAAGTCTTTCTTGGCCTGTCACAGACAAACTTCCCTTCTGACAGGCTGCCGGCCATGGGAAGCATCCTGCTTACTGTCATCGGGCTGTCGCAAATCGCATTCAGGGCACTGTCATCCGGCAACAGCGGTGTGAAGCGCATGATACCGTTCCTGCATATCGTCTGCTACAAATGGGGCAAAGGCTACTCGGCTGAGGAGGTCAACATCCTGCACGCCATGGTGCAGCGCAACCTGACCATCCCCCATGCTTTTCACTGCATTACCGATGATTCGGCGGGGCTTTGTCAGGGCATCCATGTGCACGACCTGCCGCGCAACCTGCCGGGCAACGGCCCGAAGATCTTCACCTTCTCCGAAGGCTTTCTGGGGCTTGGACCGCAGGATCATGTCGTCAGCCTTGATGTCGATCTGGTCATCGTCGGCAATCTTGATTTCCTGGCAGAACAGCCGCAGGAGGATTTCATCATTACCCGCCATCCCAACCGACGCGGTGACTACGTCCTCCATGGCGCAGTCTACCGGCTTCGCGTTGGCAGTCATTGCCACATATGGGACCGGTTTATTGCCGACCCCTACGGCAATGCCCACCGGTTTCCGGGCGTTCAGGGCAACCGCTTCTCCGAGCAATTGTGGCTGGAAGATCAGATTGCCCCGCAGGACTGGCGTTTCTTTCCCGAAGGCAAGATCATTCTGTTCAGAACCGATTGTCGCGCCAAGGAGCCGGCGCGCCACATCAACCGGGTCATCGGATATCTGGGGCTCAACATACCCTCGGCCGGCTGGGGCAAGGCGCGCCTGCCCGGTCATGGCGAGGCAATCGTATCCTTTGCCGGTCAGACCAAGCCCCACGATGTGCTCAGTACGCCGCATAATCGCTTGCGCCACGCTCCCTTCGTCGCCGAATACTGGCATCTTTGATCCCGCCGCCGTGACCCGCTGAAATTTCCGTTTTGGCAAAGTTCCGGCTTCCCTTATCTGTTGAGTGGAAGGGGAATTTGTTTTGGCAACAGGGCTCAAGCATCGCTGGAGTTTCAGCTTCACCTACATGACGGGCCTCCCCTTTGGCATGTGGCTGAAACTGTTGGCTGAAAATGGCTTCCGCGTTGAGCCGGCCTATCTTCACCGGGCCGTCTTCATTACCCTGACAAGCCTGTACAATTCAGCTGCGGCGGGCATCGAACGCCTGCGCTTTACGAAGGCGATCGGGCAATCGGAGATCACGGAGCCTCCGCTTTTCATTCTTGGTCACTGGCGCAGCGGCACCACGCTGCTGCACGACCTGCTGGCCCGCGACGATGTTCGGTTCAACTTCCCCAACACCTATCAGGTGGTCAATCCGCACACCTTCCTGACGACTGAGCGGGTGATAAGCCGGGCTTTCGCCTGGATGGTGCCCGGCAAGCGGCCGATGGACAATATGGCGCTGAACTTTCGCTCGCCGCAGGAAGATGAATTGGGTCCGTTGCTGATGACCCTTAAGTCGCCCTATCTCGGCCTTTGTTTTCCGCAGAACGGAGCAGCATACGAAAAATACCTTTCCTTCCGTGACGCAGGCAGCGCCGAAGTGGCGGCATGGCAGAAAGCCATGCTCACTTTCTGCAAAAAGCTGAGCATGAAGGACAAACGCGCCCTGCTGCTGAAATCCCCGCCGCATACGGCGCGCATCAGAACCATCCTTGAGATTTTTCCGGATGCGCGGTTCGTGCATATCCACCGCGATCCCTATCGGGTGTTTTTGTCCCAGCGCCATTTCCTCGACACCATGAGCTGGCGGACCTGTTTGCAGCGTCCCGATCCCGCGCGGTTCGACGAGGCCATACTGACCCGCTATGCGCGGCTCTATGATGCCTTCTTTGAAGACCTTGCGCTGATCCCGGAAGTCAATTTCTGCGAGCTGAGGTTCGAGGATCTGGAGCGCGATCCGGTTGGTCAGGTCGGTCAGGTTTATGAAGCCCTGTCGCTCGGTGATTTCGCGCCCGTAATGCCGAAGCTCGAGGCCTATGCCGCAACACTGAAAGGCTACCGGAAAAACACCTTCGGTGATCTGGACGGGCAAACCAAAGCCATGGTTCATGCCCACTGGCGGCGAAACTTCGAAAAATGGGGCTATCCCGCCTGATTTCCCGGCAGTTCTTTGAACCATCATCCAAGGCTATGAAGAGCAGCCGAGAATCGGTGCAAGCTTGGCGCAGTCAGTTGTGAGCAGGAAAGAAAAATGGTGCCCAGAAGAGGACCCACATAACTCAACTAACCAAGTGATTTCAAAAATATAACTGCCGTGCGATTTTACCTGTTACCCATGCCGTTACCGAAAAACAAAATTTATGCAGAGGTTCGAATATCCAAAGCGGGCCTCATCCGGGCTTTCAGTTTGTCATTTCCGTTTATGTCGGATTCCCACAATTCAGCAAATACTAGTGCGGGTTGAATACATAACAGTTATGTGTTATCCAATGAGCGGCTATGTTGGGCTGTGTGCCCGGCGAGCTCTATCTTTTGATAGTGAACCCAACTAAGGAAGCAAAGTATGAGCAAGCTCAGAAAACGCTCCCTGAAGCTCAAGGTAGACCCTCTTCGTCTTAAGATGAGTGTGGAATATCGGGAGGAAATGGGAGTGGCTTCTTCGGTGGACGAAAACGAGGCCCCAACAATCGGAGTGGACGAGACGAAAGTCATCGAACATGATCCAGGCGTTGGGTCTGACGCTCAGAAACTCAAGAAGCTATCAGGATGAGGATGCTCCCCCGGTGACAATGAGCGAATTACAGAAAAGTCGTCAGATCATAGTTGTTGGTAGCATGGACCTAGGACTGAGTTCTACGGTCCTAAAACTGCTGCACATGATACAGACTTTTGAAATCATCAAGAAAACGCTCCAGCGCATCGGGGGGACTTCCGTCTCTCTGCTCTTCGGCACGCCGTTGGCAGGTAATCCTGATAGAACCTCTGACCGGCTCAACGAAAGGAGACAGTCAATGTCTAGTTACTTTGACAAGGACCACGGTACGTTGCTGCACGACACCGGCTGGGCAGGCGCTGCCTGCATGTCTGGCGCAGGCGGCATGGATACGTCCGATCCCCTGACTGTTGCCTGTGCTACGGTCGAAGCCGACTACGGGAGTAATGTAATCCCGATGAAGGTTGACACCGAGGGCAACGGCTCAGCGCCGTCATCCACCGATAGGAAGCATCAGCTTCACATGGAGGTTGACGACGACACCGGCAAGTTTATCGACCGGCTGGTTGATAAGGCCGAGGTCAAGCGCAAGAGCGAGCTTGTCCGCGTGGCGCTGAGGGAGTTCGAGTGGGCTCTATACGAGTACAATGAGCTGACTATCCCGACCGGCACTGGTCCGTCTCCTTCGGCTTCCCTAGACTTGGGTTCTGTATCCAAAGGTAGAGCTACGCCGGGCACACAGCCCCTGGCCTCCAAACCTGAGCGTTTCAGTCTTGTGCTGGACCAGCGCGGCATGGACCGGGTAATACGTCTCAAGGCGCTGACTAAGGCAAAGTCGAGAGACGAAGTCGTCCTGATGGCGCTGTGTGTTTACGACGCCGTTCTTGACGACCGGAACGAGTTGTTTGAGCGAGGCGGCGAGGCGGCTAAGATCGTGCGCGTCGACAAGCGTAGCCTCAAGGCCAGCATCGCGCAGTTCGTCAGGCGCTCCGGTTAACGACAGAAACAAAACTGAACCCGCATTATGCGGGTTCAGTTATCAACACAATGTCCTAATAGTTGTCCACTGGAATTCGTATGTACCAAGACGGACAATGATATAATTGGGACGTGAAGGGCCAAACGCTTCCTTAGTTTGGGCACTCATTTGCCAACCGCCCATCTCATGCCTCGTTCTTCTCTCGAAGAGCGGGGCTTTTTGTTTTTCCAGAAAATACCTTCGAGGGCGCTCCACCGATCATAAGCCGAATGAAGCTTCGGTAGTTAGGGAGATTTACAAGGTCGGAAGGAGGCGGAGCTCCCAACTGTTTTGCCATAAGCGGGGCATCCTGAGCGCCGAGGCGAAATACCATCAACTTGCTAACATTTCCCAGAATAGCCTAGCCGACTTTGCGGTCCAATTGCGAGCTATGTTGGAAGCTAGCACCAATCCCAAACTGTGCTTGCATGGCGCCAAAAGCATCCCGGCAAAGACATTGGTGGTGAATCTTTGGAAGAACAAATGGTGCCCAGAAGAGGACTCGAACCTCCACGGCCGTTAGGCCACTGGCACCTGAAGCCAGCGCGTCTACCAATTCCGCCATCTGGGCCCAATAAGGGTAATGCAGGCCGGTCGCCCGGCAGCAGGCGTGACGTTTAGGCCGTGCCGTCTTCACTGTCAACGCGTTTTCTTGGGCGTTTTTTCCACCGTTTGGCGTTGCCACAATAATGCGCGCCCGCAGGTGGCAGATCGCCTCTGTTGACAGCCTGCAACCTGCGTCCGGTTGTGCTCTGGACCACAGCCGCGTAATCGGCTAACCGGTAGGCAGACAACGGGTCGGCGGCGCTACCGCGCACCCGTTTTATTTCTGCAGGGCAACGACCATGAAGAATCTTCCCCAACGCATTACGATTTTCGGCGGCTCCGGCTTCCTCGGACGCCATGTTGTCAGGGCGCTGGCAAAGCGTGGCTACCGCGTGCTGGTGGCCTGCCGCCGGCCAGACCTTGCCCAGCATCTTCAACCGCTTGGCGATCTCGGCCAGATCCGGGCTATCCAGGCCAATGTGCGTGTACGGTGGTCGGTAGACCGCGCCGTGCAGGGCGCCGATGCGGTGATCAACCTGACTGGCACCTTCAATACCGGGGGCCGCAACAACATGGCCTCGGTACAGGATTTTGGCGCCCGCGCCATTGCCGAGGCAGC
>JAGRLQ010000393.1 GCA_020441735.1 Nitratireductor sp. | reverse complement strand
GTTCATCGGCGAGAACAACAAGCTCAACGGAAAAGTCACCAAGATGGACAAGAAGGTCTGCGAGGTGACGCTGAACGACGGCACGAAGCTGAAAGCCGAACCGGTGAACGTTTCAGCCGTTGGCGACCGCACGACGATCTCGCTGCGTC
This sequence comes from Nitratireductor sp., assembly GCA_020441735.1. Taxonomy (GTDB): domain Bacteria; phylum Pseudomonadota; class Alphaproteobacteria; order Rhizobiales; family Rhizobiaceae; genus Salaquimonas. The sequence goes on along the minus strand of JAGRLQ010000393.1, from coordinate 2,599 downwards.
CTGAGCGTGTCGAATTCGACGGCGCTGAAAAACTGGACAACACGGTCAAGGGCAAGATCAGCGAGGTTCTTTACCTCGGCGACCACCTGCGGGTGGTGATGTCGGTGGCCGGCAATCCGGAATTCATCGTCAAGGTCCGCAACCGCGGCATCAAACGGCCGCTGCAGGAAGGCAAGACCTACAATATCGGCTGGTCTGCCGAAGACTGCAAAGCCCTCGATTTTGCCGGCTGAGCCTGCGGACCTGCAACCAATTGCGCCGTGAGGCGTAATGTAATGGCCGGCCTTGTAAAGGCGGTCTGTAACCCAAAGGGAGAGATATACATGAAACTCAAGACAATCCTGATGTCGACCGCTGCAGCCGGCGTAATGCTTGGCAGTGCCAGCGTTGCGGTCAATTCGGCTAGCCACGGCATGGCACCTTGTGAGGGTTGCGCCGGTGAGATGACCATCGTGTCATGGGGCGGCGCCTATTCGGCCTCCCAGCTCAACGCCTATCACAATCCCTATTCGGAAGCGACGGGCGTGAAGATCATCAATGATGAATCTTCTGCTGAAGCAGTTGCGAAACTGCGCGCCATGAAAGAAGCCAACAACGTGACCTGGGATGTGGTTGACGTGGTTGCCGCCGATGCCATTCGTCTTTGCGACGAAGGCCTTGCCGAACCGATTGATGCCGATACCCAGCTGGCCGATGCGCCGGACGGAACCAAGGCATCTGCAGACTTCGGCGACCTGCTGGTTTCCGAGTGCTTCATTCCGCAGATCGTCTATTCGACCACTTTCGGTTACCGCACCGATGTGGCCGAGTGGGGCGGCAAGACGCCGGATGATATCTGCGACGTGTTCGACCTGGAAGGATTCCCGGGCAAGCGTTCGCTCGAGAAGCGTCCGATCAACAACATGGAATGGGCTCTGCTTTGCGACGGTGTCGACAAGGCTGACGTCTATGATGTTCTCGGCACGCCTGAAGGCGTTCAGAAGGCACTCGACAAGCTCGCCACCATCAAGGACAGCGTTGTCTGGTGGTCTGCCGGTGCTGAAACCCCGCAGCTTCTGGCTGACGGCGAAGTGGTGATCGGCTCGACCTATAACGGCCGTCTGTTCTCGGTTATCGAGGAACAGAAGCAGCCTGTTGCCATGCTGTGGGACGCTCAGGTGTTCGACCTTGACGGCTGGATCATCCCGACCGGTCTGTCGGAAGAGCGCAAGAAGCGCGCCATGCACTACATCATGTTCGCTACCGACACCCAGCGTCTTGCCGATCAGGCCAAGTACATCTCGTACGGCCCGGCACGTGCATCTTCCGCGCCGCTGGTTGGCAAGCATGCCGAACTGGGCATCGACATGGCGCCGCACATGCCGACCGACCCGAACAACGCCAAGAACACGTTCCTCTACAACTACGAGTTCTGGGCGGACAATCGCGACGACATCGACGCGAAGTTCCAGGCCTGGCTGGCTCAGTAAGCCAAATGAAAACGGGACCGGGGCAACATGCCCCGGTCCTTTCCGCACTAGCAGCCAAAAAGAACTGCCGGCGCGGAAAACCACTGAGGGATAATGGGGAGAGACATGGCTGAGGCAGTAGTATCGGGCGGGAAGGAAGTTCTCACCACCCATGACGGGCAGCCACTCAAAGTCAGCCTGGCCAGAGCGCTGCGCCGCGAAAAGATACGCGCACTGCTGCTGATTGCGCCCCTCCTGATCTTCATTCTGATTTCCTTTATCCTGCCGATTGCGGACATGCTGTTCCGCTCGGTTGAAAACAAGATTGTTTCCGACACGCTTCCCAAGACGGTTGTGGCCCTGAATGCCTGGGATCCGGCTTCCAACGAAGCGCCGGGCGAGGATGTCTTCGCTGCGCTGCATGATGATCTCGCCATCGCGGTCAAGGAGCGCTCTCACACCAAGCTGGGAAGTCGCCTCAACTATGATCAGCCCGGCATATCGAGCCTTTTCAGGAAAACCGGACGCCGTGTTGCCCGGATGGAAGAGGGCAATTACAAGCAGCAGTTCCTTGATGTCGATCCGGACTGGGGCAAGGTCGAGAACTGGACGACGATCAAGCGGTTGTCGCCGACGATCACCGACAGCTATTTCCTGGCATCCGTCGATGCCGAGCGTGGTGCCGAAGGCATCCAGCGCAAGGCAGACAATGAGCGCATCTATATCCTGCTGTTTGCGCGTACCATCTTTCTCAGCATGGTCATCACCTTTTCCTGCATTCTGCTTGGGTATCCAATCGCCTATCTGCTGGCGAACCTGCCGGTCAGGACCTCCAACCTGCTGATGATCCTGGTCCTGCTGCCATTCTGGACCTCGCTGCTGGTGCGTACCTCCGCCTGGAAGGTGCTGTTGCAGCAGCAGGGTGTCATCAACGATGTACTGGTGTGGATCGGGCTCATCGACGAAGCCGGACGGCTGGTGATGATCAACAACATGACCGGCACGATTATCGCCATGACGCACATTCTGCTGCCGTTCATGATCCTGCCGCTGTTCTCGGTGATGAAGACGATTTCGCCCTCCTATGTGCGGGCGGCGAAATCCATGGGGGCAACGCCCTTCACGGCCTTCTGGCGCGTCTATTTCCCGCA
>JAGRLQ010000066.1 GCA_020441735.1 Nitratireductor sp. | reverse complement strand
TCGGTTGCCCAGGCAGCACGTTCTTCGGGAGAGTGATCGCGCCATTTGGCGGCGAAAGCGGCGGTACCCAGCAGCGCGGCAATGACGCCACCGATGACCCAGGTGCGTTTCTTCAGACCAAGCATGTTTCATCCTTTCCGGTATTGTCTTCATGCGTCCGGGCAGGGTTCCATCCCGTCGATCCCGTTCGTTGTCTTGCACCCCCAATTTCGGGATTACGGGTCGGAATTTCAAATTACAGCTTGGTAAGGTGGATTAAATCTCTGTAAGGAAGGGAAAACCGTAATGCGATTGCATCGCCTGCCCATCCTGGTGAAACACACCGGCTGCGGTTGTTCCTCCTGCAGAAAGTCCAACCATTGAACACGAAACAAGGCGGCCCTTCGGGTCAGTCCCGCACAAGTGCAAATGATGGCGCCAAAGGCGGCGCAAAAGATGGCGCGGAGGAACACGGGCAAACGGGTTCCTTCAGCGGGCTCGGCCTGTCCCAATCGACGCTGAAATCCCTTTCGGCCATGGGTTACAGCGAGCCGACGCCCATTCAGCGCAAGGCCATTCCGATCATCATGGAGGGGCGGGATGTCCTTGGCCTTGCTCAGACCGGCACCGGCAAGACCGCTGCGTTCGGCCTGCCGCTGGTACAGAAGCTGGCGACCATCGGCAGCGCGCGGGAAGGCAAGTCCGTTCGCGCCCTGATCCTGTCTCCGACGCGGGAACTTGCCAGCCAGATCGCCGAAGCGCTGAAAATGTTCACCCGCAATGCCCATCTGAAGGTTGCATTGGCCGTTGGCGGGCAATCGATCAATGTTCAGCAGCGGCGGCTTGAGCAGGGCAGCGACATTCTGGTTGCGACACCGGGCAGGCTGCTCGATCTTGTCGATCGCAAGGCGGTGTTTCTCGACAGGGCCGGATTTCTGGTTCTGGACGAAGCCGACCAGATGCTGGACCTCGGGTTTATCCACGCGCTTCGCAAGATTGCAAAAATGGTTCCGCCACAAAGGCAGACCCTTCTGTTCTCGGCTACCATGCCGAAGGAAATTGCCAGCCTGGCGGGAGCCTTTCTGAACAATCCCGTCCGTGTCGAGGCAGCCCCTCCGGGCAAGACAGCAGACCGGGTGCGGCAGGCTGTCTACCATGTTACCCGCCGGGGAAAGCCGGACCTGCTCGCAAGCCTGCTGGAAAAACAGCCGAACGATATTTCCATTGTGTTTGCCCGCACCAAGCACGGGGCGGAGCGGCTCAAACGCGTGCTGGCGGAGCGGGGTTTTGCCGCGGCTTCGATCCACGGCAACAAGAGCCAGTCGCAACGCGACCGGGCGATCAAGTCTTTCAAGGCCGGCGACGTCAACATCCTCGTGGCGACGGATGTGGCAGCCCGTGGGATCGACATTCCCGGCGTTACCCATGTCTACAATTTCGATCTGCCGGAGGTTCCTGCGCAATATGTGCACAGGATCGGGCGCACGGCACGTGCCGGCGAGGATGGCGATGCGGTTGCCTTCTGTTCACCGGAAGAAGCGCACCTGCTGAAGGCAATCGAAAAGCAGCTCGGCATGGAACTGCCGGTTCTTGGCGATATGCCTCAGACTGGTGACGCTGGTAGCAGGGAAGATGACACCAAACCGGCGCGCCGGGCTGGCGGCGAACGCCGTGGCGACGGCACCAAGCCGGACGGAAAGCGGCGGAACCGCCGGCGTAAGCCGCGCAACAAGGCGCTGGACGGGACGCAGGACCCCGCATCGCAGAAGCCCGGCAGGCGCCGCCGAAAGCCTGAGAGCATCAAGGCGGAAGCTGCTTCCAAACAGGCTTCGGCAGGCAGCAGAAAGCCTGAGGAAAAGGCTGAGCAGAAAAAGGATTCACCGAAAAAACGCCGCCGCAAGCCACGCCGCTGGCAGCGCGGGCGCCCCGGCAAGTCTGGTTAAGCCAGATTGTGAAACCGCCGGTCTGTTGAACGGATCGTCAAATCAAAGTTTGTTGTCATTCCTGCGCGTGATCCTAAATTCCGTCCCGAACGGAGACAGATCATGCAAAGACTACAGGTGCAGGGTGTTCACCACATCACGCTGACCGGCGCCGACCGCCAGACCTCGATCGATTTCTGGGAAGGCCTGCTCGGCATGCCATTCGTGTTCGAGCAACCCAATCTCGACAATGGCGAGGAAAGCCACCTCTACTTCGATCCCGGCGATGGGCGGCTGATCACCGTTTTCACGAAAGAAGACCGCAGCGGCGACAATCGCCGTACGCCCACCGAGCCGGGCTGCGTGCATCATCTGGCATTCAACGTTTCACGCGCGATGCTGATGCAGGTTGCAGACAGGCTGAAGGCACTTGGTATCGGCCATTCGGGCATCAAGGACCGGGGGTTCATGGATTCAATCTATTTCAAGGATCCGCTCGGCCTGCTGATCGAACTCGCCAGCTACAAGTTCGAGCCGCCGGCCGGCTTCAGCCACGGCGACGTCTTGTTTGAGGCACACCGCATCCGGGTTGAAAGCGGCGACGGTCATATCGCCGAGGTTCATGTGGCAGCAGCAATCGAGACGCTTGCCGGACACAGCGCAAAGACGCTTTCCCGGCAGGATGGCTGACAGCGGGCAGGGCTGCCTACTTTGAAATCCTCAGATCGGAAATCTCGTTGCCGATGGCCTGCATGGCGGCAGCCAGCGCATCGCCTGATACGTCGAAATAGTATTTCGAGCCGTCGCCGCGGGTAGAGGCGCAGTCCTGCAGCAGTGTCTTGACGCTGGAACCGTCAGCGACGTCATAGGCGATGGTGAAGATCTTGTAGGCCGGCTCATTATCGGCATCAATGATCGCCTTGATGTTGTCGCAGGTGGTCTTGGTGTGCGCGTTCATGGCGTCGACCTTGGACATGGTGGTCGAAAGCCCATCAAACACCCGTCCCTGCTTCTCATAGCCCCAGGAGGTATACTGGGAATCATTGCGCGTGCTCTGGCTGGGATAGGTGTTGTTCCCGTCGGTCAGCACGATGATGTATTTGTCATTTTCGGGCTCGGTATAGGCACGGCCCTGGGTAAAGGGTTCGCCGGCGGACAGGCTTCGCCAACCCCAGGCAATGCCGGCCTGAACATTGGTGTAGCCGCCTGCATTCATCGCATTGATGGCGTTTTCGACGGTGGTGGCCTGATCCGTCAACGGTGTGATGGCTTCGGTGGTGCAGCCGAAATTCGGCCCGGAATTGCCGAGATCGCGGCTGTAATACTGGTTGAAGTTGCTGCGTTTGGCATCATCATTGTATTTCATGGCCCAGTCCTGGCGCCACTGCTGACGGGTATAGTTGCCGTAATTGTAGCCGTCTGCGGGGATGTAGGTGAGCAGGCGGTGCAAGCTGCGATAGCTGTCCCAATAGGTCAGACCATCGGGATTTGCATAGGCGCGATAGTAGTCGTCGAGGTAGCTGTTGGAATAGTCGTCATCCTCGTCGGAGTTCTCCTCGTCCGGTTCGTCGGGCGCGAACATCGGGACGAAAAGCGTGTCGGCGTTGAGATCGGATGGCGTATCGTCGGTGGTGTGATAGGGCCATGGACGCATCTCGACACAGCCTTCCCAGCCGAGATTGAGCGCATCGAAGAGCGTCCAGCGGGTCAGCCAATCGACGACAACCGTGCCGGAAGTGGGTGGAGCGCTTTCACTGCCTGCCGCATAGCCCTTGTAACCGGCGGCATAGCTGACGAGTTCCGGCCAGTCGTCGCCGCGCTTCGTTGTGCCTTCCCAGTTGAGATTTTCATGATGGATGGAAGACCAGCCATTCATATCCATCCAGCTTTCGCCGCGATATCCGTTGCCGATGTTGACGGAGTGGCCGAACGGCACGACGGAAATTTTGACCGGATCGGGCTTGTTGGAGATATTGGCCAACGCGTAGAGCTGGTTGGACAGCGAGATGGCAGCTTCCTGGGCTTTTTCAAGCCGGGTTTCATAGCTTGAGCCGGTGTAGGAATCCATCGAGCCCGAGTTGTCGATGACGATGGCAACTTCGATCGTGCGGTTGCCGGCGGTGACCTCGGAAGCGATGTTGAGCAGAAGCTCGTCCATGCCGAGGAACTTCATGTAGAAGTCATAATCGTAGTTGGCGGAAACGCGGATGCGCTTGCCGGAATCGGGGACGTCGAGAATCTGGAAACCGAAGCTGATCTTTTCGGTTTCGAGCGCGCTGCCGAGGTTTGAATCGAAATAATCCCGCGCATAACTGGAGAGAACATCCTCGTCGGTCGTGATGGCGAGGTGTTTTCCGGTCGCCAGCGCGGAAGCATCAAGGGCAGCCTGCAGCTGGGCGCGGATGCGGCTGATCGAGGACATTTCCACGGAAGCCGAGACGACACCGAAGATTGCAGGGGTGGCGAGCGCAAACACCGTGACATAAGTCCCGGCCTCATTGCGTAAAAACTCGCCAAGGGTCTTGGTGAGAGATTTGAGTTTCATTGCGACAATCCCTGCTGGTCGTGAAAACTAGTCGAAGAAGTTTTCCATTCCCTTGATGGGTTTGCCGAATGTTTCGTTAAAATTCTAAGGGTTAACCTAGTCAGTTAAAGACGATTCCGGACTTCCCGCAGGCTGTCTCGGGGTCGTGGTCCTGCCGGCCAGGGCCGGCTCAGTGATGGTGTTCCTCGGCGGTGGCCTCGGCAAGCGCGCGGTTGAAATAGCGCAGGCCGTGCGTCAGATGCGCCCAGGCGATGATGCGGGTTTCGTCTCGCTCATCGACCACCGGAAGCGTGCTGTGGCCGCCATTATCGAAGCTCCGCAAGGCATATTCCAGCGTCCATGAAGGCTTGAGAAAGGCTTCGTCCTGTTCGGGATCCAGCGGTGTGGGCGGCTCTTCGCCAGGATCGAGCGGTGTCATGAAGTCCTTGACCCGGCGCTGGCGCAGCAGGGTCTGTTGCGGGCCTTCATTGACGAACAGGCCGCGCATTTCCAACTGCCAGTGAAAGAAGGAATGGCCGTGGATTGCCTGGGCGATGCCGTTGGATATGGAGACGGTCAAAAGCAGGCCGATGGAAAGGGCGTAGCCGCCAGTCAGTTCGAACACCATAACCGTGGTGGAGACTGGTGCACCAAGAACGGCGGCCGCGACCCCGCCCATGCCGAGGATGGCGTAGAGCCCTTCGCTCGAGGCCATTTCCGGAAAGAAGCCTGCAGCGATGATGCCAAAGGCACCGCCGGCCATGGCGCCGAGATACAGGGAGGGGGAAAACACCCCGCCACCGAAGCGCGAGGCGAGCGTTATCGCGGTTGCCGCGGTCTTGGCAATCAGGAGCCCTAGCAGCAGCAACAGCGGTAATTGCGATTTCAGCGCCATGTCGGTCGCCTCATACCCAACGCCCAGCACCTGGGGAAAAAACACTGCAATCGCACCGACCAGAAAGCCGCCGATAACCGGCCTGAAGATGAGCGGAATATTGATGTTTCTTGCGACGTAGTCGGTGCCGATCATTGCAAATTGAAACAGCACGGCAACCAGAGCGCAGACGACGCCAAGCAGGGCGAAGGCGGGGAACTCCCAAAACGATGTGATCTGGTAGCTGGGGATCGTAAAGGCGGCGATGTCGCCAAACCACAGCCGCGAGAGGATGGTCGAGACTACCGAGGAAATGACAATCGGCACGAAGGCGCGCATGGCATAGTGGCCGAGGATGACCTCATGGGCGAAGAGAACGCCGGCAATCGGCGCGTTGAAGCTGGCGGAAACGGCAGCCGCCACGCCGCAGCCGAGCAGGGTGCGCTTGCCCCAGGCCGGCAGTTCGAAATGCCGTGCTATGGCGTTTGAAAAGGCAGCACCGAGATAGACCACCGGACCCTCGCGCCCGCCACTGGCACCAGCGCCCAGCGACAGCGCCGTAACCCCGCCCGAGAGCGCTGTTTGTGTCAGGCTGAACCGGTCATTGCCGGTGGTCTTCGCCTCGATCACATCGGCAACGCCATGGGTTCTTTTCGATGTCAGGAGGTATTCAAGGCAGATGCCGACGGCGAAACCGCCGATAACGGGTCCGAAAAACACCCAATACCAGGGCATTGCGGACAATTTGGCCGACAGGGCTTCCGCCGTCGTCCCGGTCCACAGGAACTGGAAGATGCCGATCAGTTCACGGAAGACGATGGCGACAATGGCAACCAGAGCGCCGGCACCAAGCGAGAGCAGCCAGACGATCGGCTGGCGCGATTCCCAGTGCAGGCGCAGATTGGGCATCACCCAGTCTGCGAGGATTTTCGGCAATTGGCGGATCAGATCGAGCATGGGTACCGGGCGGGATGATTGAAGCTGGGGCCACTTTGATGGCCACAGGGATCAAGCAATAGGAAAAGCCCGTCAACAAATAAAGGCCCGGCACCCGATTTGATCGGCGGCCCACTTTCCTTTTGGCGCTCTTGGCGTAAAGTCGGCTGGCTTCAAAAATCAGGCAGGACGGGCAGGTGAACAAGCCAGTGACAGCAGATGTTGCCGGAAAGCGGGATGCGCAGGCGATCAAAACCGTTTGCGATATCCTCGCGCAACGTTTCGGTGAACAGTTTCAGACCTCGGCGGCCCTGCGCGAGCAGCATGCCCATACGATGACCTTCATTACAGCGCAGCCGCCCGACGGGGTGTTGTTTGCGCAGTCGACGGAGGATGTGCAGACGGCGGTGAAGGCCTGCGCTGCCCATGGCGTGCCGGTCATTGCCTTCGGTACGGGAACCTCGCTCGAGGGCCACGTCAATGCCCCGCTGGGTGGTATCTCCATCGACCTTACCCGGATGGACAGGGTTGTTGCGGTTCATCCCGATGATCTCGACTGCACGGTGGAAGCCGGATGCACGCGCGAAGCCCTGAACGATTATCTGCGCGATACCGGCCTGTTTTTCCCCATCGACCCCGGTGCGAACGCCTCTCTCGGTGGCATGGCGGCAACGCGGGCTTCCGGCACCAATGCGGTGCGCTACGGCAC
>JAGRLQ010000392.1:642-2174 GCA_020441735.1 Nitratireductor sp. | reverse complement strand
TCTGTCGTCTTGTCGTGAGGATGGCGGCTGGTCGCTGACCAACCTGACCCCAACTTGAACCAATGCCGGGCGAAGTTCAAGCGGCGTGTTGAGTAAGGAGGGATCAGGACGAAGTTCCACTTCGAGCCCTTGGCGGCCATCCTGCAGGTCGGCCTGACGTTGTCGCAGGTTTTCGGATTTTTCGCGACAAGCAACCGATTGACAATTTTTGAAAATTTGCCCTTTTTATCGTGTCTCAATCCTCAACTGGAAAGAGACGACAATGCGCGAAACATTCTATGCTTCCCAAAGCATCTATTCGGAACCCGGCCCGTATCGTGAAAGCTTGATGCGCAGTGACTGCGAGCCGGAGTTAGTTGCCCAGTGGATTGGTTCATTCATGCAGCATCCTCGCGGGACCGAATCCAAAGAACAGGGATTTACACCTAAACAAGCCGCCGATCTGGAACTTCGTTCTGTGACGGAGATTCTGTCTGTCGCCGTCGAGCGCAATTTGCTTGAAAACGACGCCGGAACGCCCAAGGTCGGCGGCGTATGCCGGGATTTCGCAATACTGGCTGCCAGTAGATTTCGTGATCGCGGCACCCCAGCTCGCCTCCGCGTCGGGTTTGCCGACTATCTGGTGCCTGATCATTGGGAAGATCATTGGCTTTGCGAATGGCATGATGGCGAGCGTTGGAAACGGCTTGATGTGGAGTTTGCGGCCGTCGGGGTAACTTCCTTCAATGCATTGGATGTGCCGCGTGAGCGATTTCTAACGGCGAGCGAGGCGTGGTTTCGAGTCAGGGACGAGCCGGAGATCGCTTCGCGATTTGGCGTGTCGAGCCTTGATCTTGGCGGGGCGTGGTTCGTCGCGGGAAGCTTGTTTCGAGAAATCGCAGCCTTGCGCAAGCTGGAACTGAAACCTTGGGATTATTGGGGTCTATCAGAAAAACTTTCCCGCGTTTCAACCGAATGGTCGCAGCAGGCGTGGATAGCGCTCGACCAACTCGCTTCGTGCCTCAGGAGCGCCGATGTTGACCGAGAAGGCGAGCCGGAAACTGTATCGGGCTGGTCTTTACCAAAGCAGGTCATTAGTTTCCCACAAAGCGAGCCTGTGACTATCGTGTTGCGCAACTCCTAGAACCTGCAATGGATCGTCAGCACTTGGATAACCAGGTGTAATCGTGCCGCATGTCTTTGTTCCAAGTGGAAGTTACTTGTGACAGGAACCGCCTCCGCCGGACGGCAGCTCTGTCCGCTTAGCCGCCGCTCAGTCCCGCACCAGCCCTCCCGCTCTCACTCCCCCGTCAGCCGCTCATGGCGCCAGCGGCCCTGGCCCTTTGCCGCTTCGAGGCGGCTGGCAAGCTGCGGCAGGATGGCTTTCATCTCCGCTTCCAGCACGAAAGGGGCGTTGCGCAGGATCATGCCGCAGCCGTGGAGCACCGGCGGCTGCTCCGGCTTGCGGATTTCGATCTCGACGCAGGTGAGGTCGCTGATGCCGCTATCCTTCAGACTGCTCTTGAAGCGGGCGACCTGTGCGGCGTGTTTCA
>JAGRLQ010000392.1:233-637 GCA_020441735.1 Nitratireductor sp. | reverse complement strand
TTCAGCGGATACCAGAAGGCGAGCACGCCGCCGGACCAGCGTTTCGCCGCCCGCCGTGCCGCCTCCGCCATGCGGTCGAAGTCGGCAGCCTCCTCGAAGGGTGGATCGGTCAGCAGCAGGCCACGCTTTTCCTTTGGCGGCAGTTGCGAGCCGGGCACCAGCCAGCCATCAAGTTCGAGAATGCGAGCACGGTAATTGCCGGCAAACAGCGTTTTCAGCCGTTCTGCGGCTTCAGGGTGCAGTTCGCAGGCCGTCAGCCGGTCCTGCTTGCGCATCAGTTCCATGACCAGCAGCGGCGAACCCGGATAGGCGGCCGGATAGGCGGATATCGTGTCATTGGCGCTGCCGAACACGGCGGAAAGATAGGGCGCCAGCAGGTCCGCCGCTTCGCCCTGCGGCTGCCA
>JAGRLQ010000392.1:0-201 GCA_020441735.1 Nitratireductor sp. | reverse complement strand
CCACCCATTCCGGCGGGTTGCCGCGTGCATCCCGCTGCTCGGCGGGCGGCAGATCATAGCGGCCGGAACCCGCATGGGTGTCCACCACGCGGAACGCCTTGTCCTTGCGCTTGAGATAGTCGACCAGCCGCGACAGCACGATGTGCTTGAACACATCGGCGAAATTGCCTGCATGAAAGTCGTGACGGTAGTTCATTTGCC
>JAGRLQ010000065.1 GCA_020441735.1 Nitratireductor sp. | reverse complement strand
AACCCGGCCAAGGCGATTGCCGAAATCAAGAAAATGATGGTCGAGCGGCGGGTGTAGCCCGGCTGGCCCGGGGTTTGACCTTGGTCAAGGTTCTGTCTTCTCCATCGCCTATGTCTTCGGTGAACATCATCATCGGAGACATGACATGGCCGCTTCCGACTGGACTGAATTTACCGCCCGCACCAATGCACGCATGGCAAAGCTGCGCAAGGAAATGCCGGAAACGGCGACCGCCTTTGGCAGTCTTGCAAAATCAGCCATTGCGCCGGGCGTGCTGGATTCCAAAACCAAGGAGCTCATCGCGCTTGCCATCGGCATTACCGCGCGCTGCGACGGCTGCCTTGCCTTTCACACCAAGGCGGCAAAGAAGCACGGTGCCACGCGTGAGGAAGTTATCGAGACCATTGCCGTGGCACTTTACATGGGCGGCGGTCCCTCGATGATCTATGGTGCTGAAGCGCTTGATGCCTTTGACAGCCTGGACTGAGCCAAGCCCGATGGGGTTACCCCTCACGGATTCGTGTGCGGGCTTGAATTGCGCCGGTAATCGTCTTGGCCCATCTGGAAAGCACGGTTAGCAGCTTTTTGAAGGGAAACACCCATGGGTGATATCAAGGCAATCCTGGCAGCCGGGCTTGTTTCGTTGAGTGCTTTTGCTTCGGTCAGCCTCCCGGCCAAGGCGGAGACGGCGACGGCCATATTTGCCGGTGGCTGTTTCTGGTGCATCGAATCGGATTTCGAACAGGTTGAAGGCGTCACGGATGTGGTTTCCGGTTACACCGGCGGAAGCTCAGATAATCCGACCTACAAGAACCATGTGAAGGCGGGGCATCTGGAAGCAGTCCGGATTACCTACGACACCGAAAAAACCTCTTATGGAAAATTGCTGGAAACCTATTGGCGCACGGTCGACCCGACGGATGCCGGCGGCCAGTTCTGCGATCGCGGGAATTCCTATACGACGGCGGTTTTCGTTGCCGACGAGATGGAGCGGGAACTGGCAGAGGCATCAAAGGTGGAAGCCGAGGAAGCGCTCGGCAAGAAAATCGTCACGCCGGTGCGGGATGCCGCCGCATTCTACCCGGCGGAAACCTATCATCAGGACTATTACAAGAAGAACCCGACCCGCTACAAATACTACCGCTGGGCTTGTGGCCGGAACCAGCAGGTGGAAGCGCTTTGGGGCGATCACGCCTATCAGGGCGTTGCCGGTCATTGACCCCCGACTTGCCGGATTTTGCGCGGGCAGTTGAAAATCCATATTACGCAAGGTAATGCGCTGTTCAGCTTTGGTTTACCTTGTTTGCCGTAATCTGGGCTGGCCTTGCCATCCGGAAGCGGGTGACGGGGCGGGCTCGTGAACATATTTCGGGCGCATCTGTAAGCAATATGACGGAAACGGCCGAAACGGCGTGCTGCCGGAGTGGCGGCGGACGGGGCATGATATGGGACTGAAATCGATCGCAACGCCTTTGGTGTGTGTCTTGGTATTCGGGGTAGCCTTAAGTGGCTGCAACCGGTCACTCAACTCGATTGCGCCGAGTTCTTCGGCGCCGCAGCGCCTGCCGGCGGCACCGGTTGAATCGGTGGAGGCCGGGCAATTGCCGCCGCCTGCCGACCAGCCAATGACAACCGATCAGCAGGCGCCGATGACACCGCAAGTGTCGCAAAGCGGGGACCAGATGGCCTCGACGGAAACCGCGCCTGCGCCGAGCGGAGAGCCGGTCAGCCGCGAATCGGTTTCCGGCGCCTGGATCGTCGGCAGCGACAATCCCGATTGCCGGATGATTCTGGCCTTTACCAAATGGTCGGGCGGCTATCGCGCCGCTACCAAACGCTGCACCTCGCCGGAGGTTTCCAGCGTCAGCGTGTGGGATGTCCAGGGACAGCAGGTGGTGCTGATGGATTCCAGCGGCAATACCATCGCCCGGCTGTACAACTCCGGCGGTGAGCGTTTCGACGGCACAACCAATAGCGGACAACCCATCACGTTCACGCGCTGAGCGCGGTTGACGGCTCCAAGGGCCGCAAATCACGTCTCAGGGTTGACAGCGGGGCACAGGCTGGCCAAGCCTTGGGCCATCCGTGTCAAGTTTCCGGTTTCCGGTTGTGTCTGAACCCATTGAACTTTTGCCCGGTGCCGCTCCCGGTGCCAGCCGTACCGGAGCGGTCAGCAGCCTGCTGGCAGCGCGAATACGCAAGGGCGAAATCGAGCAGGATCCGGTCCAGGCAACCCTTGCCCGCAAGCTCGACGATCTGGCGGCAAAGCTTGAAACGCGGACGCTTGCATCAAAATCCTCCTCGCTGGGCTGGTTGTTTTCCCGCCAGAAGAAGGCCGAACCGATCAGGGGCCTGTATATCCATGGAGCCGTAGGCCGGGGAAAATCCATGCTGATGGACCTGTTCTTCCGGTCGGTGAACCTGAAGAAGAAGCGGCGTGCGCACTTTCATGATTTCATGGCCGACGCCCAGGAGCGTATCCACCGCCAGCGGCAGGCCTTCAAGAATGGTGAAACGAAGGAGGAAGACCCGATGCCGCCGGTCGCCCGGGAACTGGCGGCAGAGGCAATGCTGCTGTGCTTCGACGAATTCACGGTGACCGACATCGCCGATGCGATGATCCTCGGACGCCTGTTCAAGGGATTGTTCGAAGCAGGCGTCGTGGTGGTCGCAACCTCCAATGTGGCGCCCGACGATCTCTACAAGGACGGCCTCAACCGGCAGCTTTTCCTGCCGTTCATCGGTATTCTGAAAACCCATTGCAGCGTGCATTGGCTGGATGCGCGTACCGATTACCGGCTGGAAAAACTGTCGAAAGCCCCGGTCTATATCAGCCCGCTTGGCGATGAGGCCGAAATAGCGATGGAAGAGGCCTGGCAGCGCATGACCGCAGGCAGTCCGGCTGCTCCGGGCGAACTGGAAGTGAAGGGACGCAAGGTGCCGGTGCCGATGGCGGCGGGCGGCTCCGCGCGCTTTACCTTTGCCGATCTGTGCGAACAGCCGCTTGGCGCGCGTGACTACCTTGCCATTACCCGCAACTACCACACGGTGTTTGTCGAGAACGTTCCGCTGATGGATCGCAGTGTTCAAAACCACGCCAAGCGGTTCATCAATCTGATCGATACCCTGTATGACAACGGAACCCGGCTTGTGATCTCCGCCGAAGGCCCGCCGGAAGCCTTGTACAGCGCGAATTCGGGAACGGAGGCATTCGAGTTCTCGCGCACCGTCTCACGCCTTCATGAGATGCAGTCTGTGGAATATCTGGCGGCGAAAATAGGCTGAATCCCGCCGGAATCCCATGAAGATCACAAACCCCACAACTTACGGATGACGGTAAGCGGCTGGAATCATGGTTGATTCCTCTATTTGTTTACTTTTACGTAATCCCCGATTTTTTTAAACCATTGAAAAACATCACTTTTTCTTGTTGACTGTTGTCAAGGCATGAAAAATCCGTTACGGGAGCGCCGCTGGTTCGGTTCGGGTTTTGACGGATTCGGCAAGCTTGCACGCCGTAGCTCAAGGCCAGCCGGTTACGGCGTTGTCACATTCCTGCAGGAATGTCGGACATTTCAGCGGGCAGGCGGCAGGAATTTGCAGCGGCTGCAACGGGCAGCAATTCAATCTAGGCAGAAGTGGCATCAGCCGATGCCGGGCCGGAAAAAAGGAACTTCCACAAAATGGCGAGAAACAAGATCGCACTGATCGGATCGGGCATGATCGGCGGAACACTGGCCCATTTGGCCGGTCTGAAGGAACTGGGCGATATCGTGCTGTTCGATATTGCCGAGGGCATTCCCGAGGGCAAGGCGCTCGATATCGCGGAATCATCGCCCGTTGACGGCTTCGATGCCAAGCTTTCCGGAACCCAGAGCTACAAGGCGATCAAGGGAGCCGATGTCTGCATCGTCACCGCAGGGGTGGCGCGCAAGCCGGGCATGAGCCGCGACGATCTTCTCGGCATCAACCTGAAAGTCATGGAACAGGTCGGCGCCGGTATCAAGAAATACGCGCCCAACGCGTTCGTCATCTGCATCACCAACCCGCTTGATGCCATGGTCTGGGCTCTGCAGAAATTCTCCGGCCTGCCGCGCAACAAGGTGGTGGGCATGGCAGGCGTGCTCGATTCCTCCCGCTTCCGCTATTTCCTCGCCGACGAGTTCGACGTTTCGGTCGAGGATGTGACGGCATTCGTGCTGGGCGGCCATGGCGACACCATGGTGCCGCTAATCCGCTATTCCACGGTGGCCGGTATTCCGCTGCCTGATCTGGTCAAGATGGGCTGGACCTCCAAGCAACGCATCGACGAAATCGTCGATCGTACCCGCAAGGGCGGCGGTGAGATCGTCGCGCTGCTGAAATCCGGCTCGGCCTATTATGCGCCTGCGGCTTCGGCAATTGCCATGGCGGAAAGCTATCTGCGGGACAAGAAGCGCGTTCTGCCCTGTGCGGCGCATCTGAAAGGCGAATACGGCGTCAAGGACATGTATGTCGGCGTGCCGACCGTAATCGGTGCCGGCGGTGTTGAGCGGGTGATCGAGATCGATCTCAACCGGGCCGAGGAAAAGATGTTCCAGAAATCGGTCGATGCGGTTTCGGACCTTTGCGATGCGTGCATTGGCATCGCACCGAACCTGAAGTGACGATCAGCCCTGGTCCGGTAAACGGCCCGGGGCTTTTCCTTGATCCCGCCTTTGGCCGGGATCGGCCAACAAGACCGTGCGAAACGGCAACAGAGCGCAAGCGCTACCGGGAGCGAGAGCATGAGCAGACAGCAGCCCAACCAGGAATTCGCCGACTCCTCTTTTCTATACGGCGGAAATGCCGGTTACATTGAAGAGCTTTACGCCCGCTACAAGGAAAATCCTGCCTCACTGAGCCAGGACTGGCAGGACTATTTTGCCGCCCTTGCCGATGCCAGCGACGACGTCATCAAGAATGCGAGGGGCGCTTCCTGGAAGCGGGACAACTGGCCCATCCATGCCAATGGCGAACTGGTTTCCGCGTTTGATGGCGACTGGTCGCAGATCGAACAGGCGATATCGACAAAGATCGCAGGCAAGGCGAAGGCAGCCGGTGAGCCGCTGAGCGAAGGAGCGATCCGCCAGGCTACCAAGGATTCGGTCAGCGCGGTGATGATGATCCGTGCCTACCGTATGCGCGGCCACCTGCATGCAACGCTCGATCCGCTTGGCCTGGCCGCCCTGAAGGAGGATCACAACGAGCTGCATCCGTCTTCCTACGGATTTACGGAAGCCGACTACAGCCGCAAGATTTTCATCGATTACATGCTGGGGCTCGAATATGCGACGATCCCCGAAATGCTGGCGATTCTTCAGCGTACCTACTGCTCGACCATCGGCGTCGAGTTCATGCACATTTCCAATCCGCAGGAAAAAGGCTGGATTCAGGCCCGCATCGAAGGACCGGACAAGGGCGTTGCCTTCACCGAGCTCGGCAAGAAGGCAATCCTGCAAAAGCTGATCGAGGCAGAGAGCTTCGAGCAATTCCTTGATGTGAAATACAAGGGCACCAAACGGTTTGGCCTCGATGGCGGCGAGTCGCTCATTCCGGCGCTTGAGCAGATCATCAAGCGCGGCGGTCAGATGGGGCTGAAAGAGATCATTCTGGGCATGGCCCACCGGGGCCGTCTCAACGTGCTGACCAATGTGATGGCGAAGCCCTATCACGCCGTTTTCCACGAGTTCAAAGGCGGCTCCTATGCGCCGGAGGATGTGGAAGGTTCAGGCGATGTGAAATACCACCTCGGTGCTTCGTCGGACCGCGAATTCGATGAAAACAAGGTTCACCTGTCGCTGACGGCCAACCCTTCGCATCTTGAGATCGTCAATCCGGTGGTGCTCGGCAAGGCGCGCGCCAAGCAGGATTATCTTGAAGAGAAGAATGAGCGCGGGTCGCGGGAACGCGATTCGGTTCTGCCCTTGCTGCTGCATGGCGATGCGGCCTTCGCCGGCCAGGGCGTGGTGGCAGAATGCTTCGGCCTTTCAGGGCTGAAGGGTCACCGCACCGGCGGGTCGATCCATGTCATCATCAACAACCAGATCGGCTTTACCACCAATCCCAGTTTCTCGCGTTCCTCGCCCTATCCTTCCGACGTTGCGAAAATGGTCGAGGCACCGATCTTCCACGTCAATGGTGATGATCCCGAAGCTGTGGTCTATTGCGCCAAAGTGGCGACTGAATACCGTCAGAAGTTCCACAAGCCGGTGGTCATC
>JAGRLQ010000391.1 GCA_020441735.1 Nitratireductor sp. | reverse complement strand
GCCAAATTCACCCCCGGCGAGGCCGACAAGCTGCGCCGCGCCATGGCGACTTTCCGGCGGGTCGGCACGATCGGCAATTTCGAACGCAAGATGGTCGAGGGCATGGTCGCCAATGGCTATGAGCGGGAATTCGCCGAACACTGCTTCCGCCAGATCGAAGGGTTTGGCGATTACGGTTTCCCCGAAAGCCATGCGGCAAGCTTTGCCCTGCTGGTCTATGTCTCCTGCTGGCTGAAATGCCATTACCCGGACGCCTTCTGCGCTGCCATGCTCAATTCCCAACCGATGGGGTTTTACGCGCCGGCCCAGCTGATCCGCGACGCGCGAGAGCATGGCGTGGAAATCCGGCCCGCCGACATCAACCATTCGGACTGGCATTCCACGCTGGAACCCGATGCCGGGCCCTGCCCCGTCAATGCGCGCCACCGGTCGATGGCGGGTATCATGAAAAACGCCCACGCGGTGCGGCTGGGACTGCATCAGGCCAAGGGGGTCGGCAAGGAAGATGCCGAAAAGCTGGCCCGCCACCGCGGTGGCGGCTATGCCAGCGTGCGCGATCTGTGGATGCGCTCCGGCCTTTCAAAGCGGGCGCTTGAAAAACTGGCAGATGCCGACTGCTTTGGCTCCATCGGGCTTAACCGGCGCGATGCGCTTTGGGCGGTCAAGACGCTGGATCCGCTGAGCGCAGCGGAACGCCTGCCGCTGTTTGCGGCAACGAGCCGGACATCAAACAGGGACTTGCAGAACGAGCCGGAGGTTACCCTGCCCGCCATGCCGCGCGGCGAACAGGTTATCAGCGATTACCGCAGCCTGTCCTTTTCCCTGAAGGATCACCCAATCCGCTTTCTGCGCCCGCGGCTGCTCGCCCATGGCTGTGTCGAAAGTGTCTGCCTTGAGAAGATGCGCACCGGAACGCGGGTCAGGGTGGCGGGACTTGTTCTGGTACGCCAGCGGCCGGGCACTGCCAAGGGCGTCATTTTCGAAACCATCGAGGACGAGACCGGGGTTGCCAACATCATCATCTGGCGCAAGGTGTTCGAGCAATTCCGCACCATTGTTCTGGGCAGCCGGTGCGTCGGGGTGCGCGGCAAGGTGCAGAACGAGGATGGGGTCATCCACATCGTGGCAGAATATCTGGAAGACCTGACGCCGATGCTGGCTACCGTCGTCAACATGGACATTCCACTCGGCGGGTTTGCTCATGCCGACGAGGTCCGAAACCCAGTCTATCAGACTGGGCCTTATCAGACAGGGCCGGGAAACAGGCCCCGTCGGCGTCTCAGACAGGTCTTCGACCAGGCGCTGGAAGCCGGTCGGCAGGGCGATGCGGCCATCTCCTCAACCCACCACATCCTGCCCAAGGGGCGGAATTTTCACTGAAATACTGCAAAAAGCGGAAATATTGGCTCGCTTTGAAGTTGAAACTTCGAACGCGCCAAAGGCCGCGATAGCGGCCCGGGCTTTCGCCCGCCCCCGTGGAGCAAGCGAACGAGGTGAGCTTTGCGCGAGCGAAATAATGGCGCACCCGACAGGAT
>JAGRLQ010000390.1 GCA_020441735.1 Nitratireductor sp. | reverse complement strand
TCTGGTTCGATCCGCCGTTCAACCGGGGTCAGTCCGCCCTCCTGCACAAGCAGCCGGATGGCGTGTGGCGCATCGACCTGCAACTTGGCTGGGATATCGACAAGGAAAAGGAAAAGCAGCCGGAAAACGTGATCCCGCGGCTCAAGGCCATGCTGGGGCCGGATGTGACGTTCGAGCTGGAATGGGTCTCGATCTACACGTTCCAGTGCCGTCGGATGGAAAAGTTCCGCCATGGCCGTGTGCTGTTTGCAGGCGACTCGGCACATCAGGTCTCCCCCTTTGGTGCACGCGGCGCCAATTCCGGCCTGCAGGATACCGACAATCTGATCTGGAAACTTAAACTGGTAATGGCCGGGCTTGCGCCGGAAAGCCTGCTCGACAGCTATGACATCGAGCGCATCCATGGCGCCGACGAGAACATTCTCAATTCCAGCCGGTCGACGGATTTCATTACACCGAAGTCGGAGATGAGCCGGATCTTTCGCGATGCGGTGCTCGATCTTTCCGAACAGCATGCCTTTGCCCGGCCGCTGGTCAATTCAGGCCGGTTGTCCGTGCCCTGTACCTATGACGGTTCGGTCCTCAACGGCCCCGATTGCGCCGCCATGCCGGCGCGCACCCGGCCGGGCAGCCCGGCGCCTGATGCACCCATGAGCGACGCCTCCAATGAATGGCTGCTCGGCAAGCTCGGCAATGGTTTTCAGATACTGGCAATCGATATCGAAACACCGCAATCCGTCTGTGTCGGCGGTATCTGCGCCAACCGGCTGGCGCTTTCGGCAAAGGACAATCCGGCTCTGCGCGAGCGCTATCTGGGCGATGCAGAAGGCGCCATCTATCTGATGCGGCCGGACCAGCATGTGGCAGCGCGCTGGGATCACTGGAATGATGAATCGGTGCGTCAGGCGATTGAAACCGCCACAGGCCGGCGCGTTTCCTGATCGGCAGGAGGAATTAAATGAGCGGGCTCAACCTCAACCCCAATCTGGCGAATGCCGATGATTTTTATGCAAGCCTGCTTGCCGCCCATGAAGGGCTTTCGAAGGCAGAAAGCGACGCGCTCAATGCCCGGCTGATCCTCATCCTGGCCAACCACATCGGCGACAGGGGCATCTTGTCGGAAGCGATGGAAGCTGCAAGGCTGCAACGGTCTGAAACACCATCCTGACAACACCACAGGAAATAAGCATGACCGAGGCGGTTCTCTATGATTTCTGGCGCTCTTCGGCCAGCTACCGGGTGCGCATTGCGCTCAACCTGACGGGCATCGCCTTCAAGTCGCTGGCCGTCGATCTGCCAACCGGGGTTCACCGCAGCGAAGAGCATGTTGCACGCAATCCGCAGGGGCTGGTTCCGGCGCTCGATATCGACGGTTTGCGCCTGACTCAGTCGCTGGCGATCATCGAATACCTGGACGAAACACGCTCGGCAGGCTTTCTGCCGGAGGATTCGCCAGGCCGGGCTCGGGTACGGGCGCTGGCGCATGCAATCGCAATGGAAATCCATCCGGTCTGCAACCTGTCGGTCGCCGCCGATGTGGTGCGTATCTCCGGTAAAGAGGGAGAAGCGGCGGAAGCCGTCCGTGTCGACTGGATGCAGCGTTACATCCGCAAGGGACTTGTTGCCTTCGAAAAGCTGCTTGATGACCCCGGCACCGGCGATTTCTGTCATGGTGACCGCCCGGGGCTTGCCGATTGCTGCCTTGTGCCACAGCTCTACAACGCCAGGCGCTGGGGGGCGGAAATCGATGGCCTTGAGCGGATGCTGAAAATCGCAGAGCGGTGTGAAGCGCTGGATGCCTTCAGCCGGGCCCATCCGGACAATTTCAAGCCTGCCTGATCCGTGCGGTCAGCAAAAAGCCCGGCTCAATTTCAGATGAGCCGGGCCGTGCTTTAGAGAGATATTTCTGCGGTTATTCAGCCGCCTGAAGCGCGACAGAGGCTGCTGCCAGAACTTCCTGATCGACATGATCCTCGAACTTGACGAAGTTCTGGCGGAACATGTTGACCAGCTTCTGAGCCTGGGCATCGTATTCGGCGCCATCGGCCCAGGTCGAACGCGG
>JAGRLQ010000389.1 GCA_020441735.1 Nitratireductor sp. | reverse complement strand
CGGCCTCGCCGGGGGTGAATTTGGCAGCGACGATGGCGATGTTCATCGCCTGCTCCTGAAATAGCGGTACGCCGAGCGTCTTCTTGAGCACCTGCTCCAGCTCCGGTTTGGGATAGGATACTTTCTCGATACCCTTGCGGCGCTTCAGATAGGGATGCACCATCTTGCCCTGAATCGGACCCGGGCGGACGATCGCCACCTCGATCACCAGATCGTAATAACAGCGCGGTTTGAGACGCGGCAGCATCGACATCTGCGCCCGGCTTTCGATCTGGAAGACGCCAAGCGTATCGGCCCGGCAGATCATGTCATAGGTCGGCGTGTCGCCTTCCTCGATGGAGGACAGGGTTTCCGTCCGCCCGTAATGGGTTTTGAGAAGTGCGAATGCCTTGCGCAGGCAGGTCAGCATGCCGAGCGCCAGCACATCGATCTTCAGCATGTTGAGGCTTTCCAGATCGTCCTTGTCCCACTCGACGATGGTACGGTCCGCCATTGCCGCGTTCTCGATCGGAATGAGCGAGGAGAGCCGGTCGCGGGTGATGACGAAACCACCCACATGCTGGGAAAGATGGCGCGGGAAACCGATGATCTGGCGGGCAAGGTCCATCATCTGCATGATGTGCTTGTCGTCGGGATCAAGTCCCGCGCGGCGGACATCCTCCGCATCGGGCGTGCCGGAATGACTGCCCCAGCGTGTGCCGGAAAGCGCGGTAATCGCATCCTCGGAAAGGCCGAATACCTTGCCCACCTCGCGGATCGCCGATTTCGAGCGGTAGGTGATGACCGTTGCCGCAAGGCCGGCCTTCTCCCGCCCATACTTGTCATAGATGTACTGGATGACCTCTTCGCGCCGCTCATGTTCGAAATCGACATCGATGTCGGGCGGCTCGTTGCGCTCCTCGGAGATGAAACGTTCGAACAAAAGGTCGACCTTGCCCGGATCGACCTCGGTGATGCCAAGACAAAAACAGACGGCGGAATTGGCCGCCGAACCCCGCCCCTGACAGAGGATGTGCTGGCTGCGGGCAAAGCGGACGATGTCGTAAACCGTCAGGAAATAGGGTGCGTAATTGAGCTTGCCGATCAGGGCGGTCTCATGGGCGATTGCATCGAGCACCTTTTGCGGCACGCCACCGGGATAGCGCCGTTCAAGCCCGATGGCCGTCAGCCGCTCCAGTGCTTTCTGTGAGGGGAAAGGCTTGCCACCCAGTTCCTCAAAAACCGGGTCGTCGGGATACTGGTAGGACAATTCGTCGAGGGAAAAGCCGATACGGGAAAACAGTCTCGCGGTCTCGTGGACAGCTTCCTCATAGCCTTTGAACAGGCGCAGCATTTCACCCGGCGGCTTCAGATGACGTTCGGCATTGGCAAGCAGTTTCGTGCCGATGGTGGCAAGGGTTTCGTGTTCGCGAATGCAGGTCACCACATCCTGCAGCGCCCGGCGCTCATGCGTGTGACAGAGCACATCGCCGATAGCAAGTAGCGGCGTTGCCGTCTTTTGCGCCACTTCCACCATGGCCGAGAAATGACGCTGATCATCCGCGCCATGCCGCCGGCAGAGGGCAAGATGGACATGGCCGGGAAAAGCCTGACGCAGCCGTTCAAGACAGTGCTCAAGCGCTTCGGTTCGCCCATCTCCCTGGCCGGCCTGGCTGTCTGTAGGCACCACGGCCAGCAGGCAGCCTTCGCCCCGTCCGAGCAGGTCCTGCAGGGTCAGATGGCATTCGCCCTTGGGCGCGCGGCGTTTTCCCAGGCTGAGCAGTTCGCAGAGATTGCCATAGGCATCACGATCCTTCGGCCAGATCAGGATATCGGGGGTTGCATCCATGAACACCAGCCGGCAGCCGGTGGCGAACTTTATGCCTGCCTCCTTTGCAGCCATATGGCCGCGCACCACGCCGGCCAGCGAATTACGGTCGGTGATGGCGATGCCGGCCATGCCGAGTTCCCTGGCGCGGCTCACTAGTTCTTCAGGATGTGAGGCGCCGCGCAGAAAGGAGAAGTTGCTGGTCACGCAGAGTTCCGCATAGCGCGGTATGGAACGGCTTGCGGGTTTCATGCGAACAGCCCGTGCATGAACCACTTCGGCGCATTGGTCTCGCGCTCATACAGCCCGTGGCGGAACAGCCAGAAGCGGTAACCGGCTTCATCCTCGACGCGGTAATAGTCGCGCGTGTGGTAGCCGCGCCCGTCCTTCCACCATTCGCAGGCAATGCGCTCCGGCCCCTCGCAACGGCTCACCGCATACGGCGCCCTGCGCCAGCGGAACCGGCTGGGCGGCCCGTCCGGCACTTCGGCGATAACGTCGAGCGGCTCCGGCCGGGTGAGCAGCAGAAGCGGCCGGGTGATGTGAATGGCCGGGCTTGCTGCGGCAAGTGCCAGCGCGCCATCATTCAAGCTGGAATGAAGGGCAGTAGAAAAGGTGACCCGCCGCTCGGGGATATGGCTGTCATTTGCTCCGATCACCTGGATTTTTTCCACGCCCAGCCTTGCCGACAGGCGGTCGATCAGGTGGCCGGTCTCGTCTCCGGTAATGCTGGTGGTCATCATGTCATGCTGGCATGCGGCAAGCGGTTCGGTTCTCTCGATGGAAAGCCGCATCAGGTCGAAGCCGAAACCGGCATCCCAATCCGCCTCGCTGCCGTCATGCAGGGCGGCAAGGCGTTCGTGAAACAGTGCCGCCATGCGGTCTGCATCGCGCAGGGGATTGCCCGACTGCACGGTAAGCGAGGCAACATCGCCATCGGCGCGGAACAGGCGAAGCGTGCATTGGCGCATACCGAGCCCGCGCCGCTCAAGCATTGGAATGACATTGCCGATGAGCCGGGCAAGTGCTTGGCGGATGGTCTCTTCGTCAACGATCGGATCGGCAAAGCGCTTTTCGCAAACAAGTTCCGCCACCGGCTGCATGGGCGACAGTACCTCGTCTTCCCGGCCCAGGGCATGGTCGAGCTGGCGCAACAGATGGGCGCCGAACCGGGCAGCCAGCGGCGCGCGGGGAAGATCTGCAATGGAGCCGATTGTGACAAGGCCAAGTTTGATCAGTTCGGCTGCTGTTTCCCGGGGCAGACGCAGGGCGGAAACGGGCAGGGGTTCAAGCGCTGCGGCGTGTTCACCGGCCGGGACGATACGCTGCTTCTTGTGGCCGGTGCCATGCCAGGCAATCGCCCAGGCGGCACCTGCGGTATCGGCAATGGCAGCAGACGTCCTGAAACCCTGGGCGGCAAGCCGGGTTTCAAGGTCTGCCAGCAGGTCTGCTTCGCCGCCGAAGAGATGGGTACAACCGGTAATGTTGAGAAACAGGCCATTACCTGCACTGAGCGCCACCAGCGGCGTATAGCGTTCGCACCAGCGGGCAAGCATGCATAAAAGGGCATGATCGGCTGCANNCAGCGTCATGCTGAATGCATTCAAGGCTTGGAATGATGGCACGGGCATCACTGAGGTTTTGCTCCCGGGCAATCCCGTGGCGCTCCATTCCTTCTTCATGGGCGGTAATGCGCAGGGCGTTCCTGACCGTATCGATGATGACGAATGGCGGCGCCTCAGGACGCCCGCTCAAGCGCCAGGACCTGCCCCATTTCTGCCGGGCAATCCGGTCGGTCGGAAGAAACGGAAAGAGGACGGCCAGGATGCGCTGCTTGTGGGTTCTGCGCTGCATGTTCAAAGGCTCCGGTCTGCGGATTCCATGAAACGTGCCATTGTCCCGTCTGGCCGTTGCGGTTCTTTTCAAGGGTCAGGACAAGCCGCATGTGCCCTATGCCCCGAAACTGTTTTCCATCCGGCAGGCTCCTGTCCATCAGGCTCTTGTCCGGCAGAGATGGGCAGGCGCCTGCCTGCCATCGCGTCAGCGCAGCACTTGCCTCTTCCTCGCCGCCCTGGCGCAGGATCAGGGTGAGGACCCTGTTCTCCCGTGCCCGCAGCAGTAGCCGGCGGCTTACCGTTGCATCAAAGGCGGTCGGATTGCCCCTGATCTGGATAATCAGCGCGGCGAGATCGCCGCATCTGGCAGCTTCTCCGGCACTCCAGATCGCATCCTTGAGGCGCTCCGGACGGACAAGGACAAGACGGCCCGCATCAATGCCGTGCTGGCGCAAGCCATCGGAAAATGGCAGGCCGCTATCGAACCCTGCTGCCGGGTCGATGATCCAGAACACCCGGCCATCCGTCCGGCGGGCCTTTGCCGGGCTTTTCTCCCGGGCTGCGCGCGCCAGCAGCGACAGGGCAAACCCCGTTGCGGCCCCGATGTCGCGGCTCTGGGAGCAGCGCACCTCGTGAAGCCCGTACCGTACAAGGCCGCCTGAAAGACAGGCATCAATGGCAGGCACGCCAAGCGGCAGCCGGGCTTCTTCTTGTGCGGTATTTGCGTCCGGCAAACAGTCAGCCTGCCTGCCTGAATACCCAGCCGCTTGCCCGGCCATCTGCTTGAGCATCGATAGGGTCGGCATCAGATTTTCAGTTATATGTTCTTCTTTTGTTCCAGTTAAACAAAGCCGCTGAAAAGAGTCAAGCGATGCTTCCTCAAGGGTGGTTTTCAGGCAGGATTAGCCGGCGGGTAGAGCAGATCGGCAAAGGGTGCGAACAGGACATCTGCCTTCACCAGGTCCAGCCCGGCTTGCCAGATTTTACCGGTGCGCCCGGCTCCCAGCGCCCGTTGCGTCATGGCGTCGAACTTCTCACGCAGCTCTTCATCGCTGAACGGTGAATCCGGCCCGCCACGGGCATTGATGTCTCCCGAATCAAGCCGGGTGCCGTCTTTGAGTTCGATGGTCGCATCCGCCCAGCGGCCCGAGGGGAACCGGTCGTTGTGACGGTCGCTTTCGCTGACGGTGATCTGCTTCAGAATTTCGGCAGCCCTGGGATCGCAAAGCGCCTCGCCCTCTACATGCTCCGGTCCGATGCGACCGTTGAGAAGGAACGTCGCAACGGCGAAGGGCAGGCTGTACTGCGCCTGGGTGGTATTTTCCGGCATGCCGGCGAAAAGACGGGAACCCTCATGGAACGTCCGCACTTCGATCGAGGCGATATCCTCCGGCGTGATCTGATTGGCCAGCACGATGGCCCGCACTGCGTCGATGGAACCATGCGCCCAGCGGCAGATCGGATAAGGCTTGATGTAATTTTCCGCGATGGTCCAGCGTTCCCCGAGATCCTGCCAGAAGGGTGTCGCTTCTGCGGTCTCCAGCGTTGCCGCCGGCGCGCCGGTAAAGCCCTTGGCGGCCAGCAGAACGGAGGAGACGCCCACCATCGCTCCCATGCCCGAACCGTCATGCAGCATGGTGGGGTTGTCGATTTCGCGCATCATCTGGCTGCGCGGGCCGTGATATTCGGCAATGCCGATGGCGTGCCGCAACGTGTTTGCATCATGGCCGAGCAGGCGGCATCCAAGTGCTGCAACACCGAGCGCATTCCAGGCACCGGAAGTGTGATAGTCACTGACGGTCCCATGCAATGCCAGCCCCGTACGGGCCGCCACCTCATAGGCAATGACCATGGCTTCCAATGCCTCGCGCCCGCTCAAGCCGGGCAGATGCCTGGCAAAGGAAAACAGTGCCGGCACCACGGCACAGCCGATATGGCCCTTTACCGGATTGAAGCCGTCATGGCCGTCGAGATTGTCGATTTGGGTCGCCGCCGCATAGGCTGCACCCGGCAGGCTGGCCATCCTTCCGTCGAACAGGATTGGCGTGGAAGTTTGTGCGGAGTCGCCGGCAATGAAGCTGGAGGCAAATTCCCGCGCTATTTTTCCCACTTCAAGATTGGATGCCCCTGCGCAAACGCCGATGGTATCGACCAGCAGCCGGTCCGCCATTTCGATTGAACTTTCCGGCAGATCCGGCTTCTCAGCCAGCACGAACGCGGCAATCTTCTCGAATTGACCGTCGACCGGCGTGTAGTTCGCACCCGCCATTTAGCCCTCCTCCCGGAACATGCAGCCGCTCGGCAGTATCCTGCCTTTCGGCCGGTCAGGCAATTGCCTAAATCGAATGGCAGTCTTGGTCTTGCCTCAGGAATTATCGGCCCTGTTTGGCCGGTTTGATGCCGAGTTGGCACAGAACAGCCAGCTTCAGGCTGCCCAGCAGCGAATCGAGATGCGCGCGATCATGCGCGGTGAAAACAAAACTGTCGGCGGACGAAACGATCAGCCCGGCCAGTCGTTCAGCCGTGGCGCCGCTCTGTTTGAGCCTGTCTTCATGGGGTTCGAACAATGCCGCAAGCGCTTCGGTTTTTTGCCGGATGGTTTTCTGTTTCTCCGCATCCCCGCTTTTGCCGAACTCACCGATCAGATCGCCGAAGTCCGGCATGGCCCGCAACTGCTCGAAATAGGGGATGATCCCGATGGCAAAGAAGGCATCGAGTTTCTCTTCGACGGTTTCAAGACCGGACCAGGCCGTGGTGATGGCTTCCAGTTTCTTGGCCGAGAACACGCGGATGACCGCCGTCAGAACTTCCTCCTTGTTCTTGAAGGAAGCATACAGTGTCTGGCGCGAAATCCCGGTTTCCGCGGCAATGTCCGCCATGGTGGTGCGCCGCAACCCGTATCGGGAAATGACGTTGATGGCAGCTTCGATGATTTTTTCTTCCCGGGGGCTCATAATTACAACTTGACAAAATTTGATGAAATGTCAAATACTGCTAACATGTTTCGATGGGAATATCATGGCCGCATGGGCCTCGACACCCTCCGCTACAGCTAACACAGGAGTTTCTGGTGACAAGCCTGACCGTAAACGGAAAACAGCATGAGGTGGATGTTGATGAGAACATGCCGCTTCTGTGGGTGCTGCGCGATGAGCTCGGCATAACCGGCCCGAAATATGGTTGCGGTATCGCCCAGTGCGGCGCCTGCACGGTGCATGTCGATGGCGTCGCGGTCCGTTCCTGCCAGTTGGCGATCGGCGATCTCGACGGCGAGGTCACGACAATCGAGGGGCTTGGCAACCCGCAAGCCCTGCATGCGGTACAGGCTGCCTGGATCGAGCATCAGGTCGCCCAGTGCGGATACTGCCAGTCCGGCCAGATCATGC
>JAGRLQ010000388.1 GCA_020441735.1 Nitratireductor sp. | reverse complement strand
TCCACATGTGGAACGGCACGGCGGAAATCTTGAAGGCAATGCCAGCCAGAATGAACACAAGGCCGAAGATCAGACCCAGCGAGCGGTCGGCGGCGGAAAGCGCTTCGGCAATGCCGGCAAAGGTCGTCTGGCCGGTATAGCCGTAGACCAGGGTGATGCCGTAGAGCAGCATGCCGGAGGAAAGCGCACCGAGAACGAAGTATTTCAGGCCTGCTTCCGATGCCTTGGTCGATTCCCGGTTGAGCGCAGCACAAACATAGAGCGCCAGCGACTGCAGTTCGAGACCGAGATAGAGCGTCAGCATGGAGTTGGCGGAGATCATCAGCAGCATGCCGGTCGTCGCCAGCACAACGAGGATGGGATATTCGAACTTCTCGAACTTCTCCCGCCGCATGAAGTTGACCGACATGGCGATCGTCACCGCGGAACCGACAAGCGCCAGCATTTTCATGAACTTCGCGAACGGATCGAGGATGAAGGCGCCATGCAGCGCCACGACATCATCCGGTGCCCGCCACAGTGAAACGCCGGCAACCACGATCAGGGCAACGGCAAGGCCGGTTACCAGCGTGGTGGCATTGCGGCTGCCGAAAACGCCGATCATCAGCAGCACCATGGCGCCGATCCCGAGCCACAGTTCCGGCCCGATCACGTAAAGGCTTGGCAGATCCAGTGCAGTCAACATCGTTTCAAACTCCGCTTGCCGTCAATCGCCTCACTGGGCGCTTGCGGCAACCTGCCCGGCGGCCTCGATGGCTGCCTGATAGTTGGTAATCAGTGCCTGCACCGATGCCTCGGTCACATCGAAGACCGGCATGGGGTAGACACCAAAGAAAATGACCAGCGCGATCAGCGGGAACAGGATGGCCTTTTCCCGTGGCGTCAGGTCCATAAGCTGTTTCAGGCTCTCTTTTTCAAGAACGCCGAAGATCACCCGGCGATAGAGCCACAGCGCATAGGCTGCCGAAAGGATGACGCCGGTCGCCGCAAAGAAGGCAAGCCAGGTATTGGCCTGGAAGGCGCCCAGCAACACCAGGAACTCGCCGACGAAGCCGGATGTGCCCGGAAGCCCCACATTGGCCATGGTGAAGACCATGAAGGCAACGGCATATTTCGGCATGCGGTGGACCAGCCCGCCATAGGCGGCGATCTCACGCGTATGCATGCGATCGTAGATCACGCCGACACACAGGAACAGCGCGCCCGAAACCAGCCCGTGGGACAGCATCTGGTAGATGCCGCCCTGAATGCCGTAGATGTTAGCGGTAAAGATGCCGAGCGTCACATAGCCCATATGCGCGACGGAGGAATAGGCAATCAGCTTCTTGATGTCTTCCTGCATCAGCGCCACCAGCGAGGTATAGATGATGGCGACGATCGACAGCGTGTAGATGACCGGCGCAAGCTCCATGCTGGCAATCGGGAACATCGGCAGCGAAAAGCGCAGGAAGCCGTAACCGCCCATTTTCAGCAGGATGGCTGCCAGCACCACGGACCCCGCCGTCGGCGCCTCGACGTGAGCGTCGGGCAGCCATGTATGCACCGGCCACATCGGCATCTT
>JAGRLQ010000387.1:266-1699 GCA_020441735.1 Nitratireductor sp. | reverse complement strand
CCTCGCCGATCCGCACGCCGCGCGGGCGTGACATTCTGGCTGCCTGCGGTCAGCTGAAATCGGAATCGGAACGGCTGCGCAAGACAGAACGGGAGAAGCTGGAAAGCCTGGCGCTGGAAGCAATGATGATTTCAGGGCACGGGGAATAGGCGGGAACAGATGCGGTTCCTCGGCCATCTCATCGTTCGGCTTGTGGCGGTTTTTTTCGGCCTCATCGTCGCCATGCTGGCGGCAAGCCTGTTTCTGTCTGCCGGCATTTTCGGCGGCATGGCAAGCGATTTTCTCGCCGATCTGCAATGGGTGATCGAGGGCGATCCCTATATGGAGCCTGCCGACACCTCGCCGCTGGTCACACTGCTGGTCGTGGTGATCGGCTTCTTCACCTCGTTTCATGTGGCGGGCCTTGCAGCGCTGCCGACGATGCTTGCCGTCGGATTGGCGGAGTTCATGCGCTGGCGCGGCATGACGATCAATCTGGTGCTGGGCGGGGTGGTCGCGCTGGCGACCGGACTTTCGGTTTTCAGCGAAACCGGCGGCGCAGGCCTTCCCTCGGACGGTACGCTGGTCGTGCTGCTCGCAACGGGTTTTGTCGGCGGGTTCTTCTACTGGCTGATTGCTGGGCGCAGCGCCGGCAAGTGGCTCGATACACCTGAAGCAATCAACCGCGCTCGGTAAACAGGATGCGCACCGCAAAGGCGCCGAAAATGCCGGCGAACAGATAATCGACCACGCGGGTTATCTTCGGATTTTCCTTCATCCAGGCAGCGAACTGTCCTGCAAGGGCAATCAGAGGCACCGTGATCGGGGCAGCCACCATCACGAACAGAATGCCGAGAAACAGCAGCTTACCGGAAGCATGGGGGTCATCTGCGGAAACGAATTGCGGCAGGAAAGTCATGAAGAAGATGATGATCTTCGGGTTGAGCAGGTTGATGCCGAGACCCTGAAGCCAGTTGCTGAACAGGGAGCGCGGTTTTTCGGTCTTCTCCGATACCTTGAAGGTGGAGCCGTTGCGGATGGCGTCGAATGCCAGCCAGCCGAGATAGGCAGCACCGGCAACCTTGATGATGGTGAACAAGGCAGGCGAAGCGACAATGAGTGCAGAGAGGCCGAAGGCCACGAACAGGCTGTGAACGACCAGACCGGCAGATGCGCCGGCAAAGGCTGCCAATCCGGCTTTAACATTCTGGGCAATGGCGCGACCGATGAAGAACGTCATGTCCGGTCCCGGCGTCAGAGTCAGTATGATTACGCCGGCGATGTAGGCAAGCAAAACGGGTGTATCAGGTATGAAATCCATGGGTGAAACCCTGCTTTCCGGGAAAGCCACGTCATAACAGCAGCGCGTATCTTTCGCCAGCGCTAACAACACGGTGGGGTACTGCCTTCGAGGCGAATTCCCGCAGCTGGCAATTCCCTCTTGCGAACGCAGA
>JAGRLQ010000387.1:0-151 GCA_020441735.1 Nitratireductor sp. | reverse complement strand
ATACCTCGATCATTCTGAAATGGCTCCAGACCGAGCTCGACGCGGAAGTTGTTACCTTCACCGCCGATCTCGGTCAGGGTGATGAACTCGAGCCGGCGCGCCGCAAGGCGGAGATGCTGGGCATCCGAGAGATCTATATCGAGGATCTGCG
>JAGRLQ010000064.1 GCA_020441735.1 Nitratireductor sp. | reverse complement strand
GACCGCTATTTCCAGATCGCGCCGTGTTTCCGCGACGAAGACCCGCGCGCCGACCGCCTGCCGGGCGAGTTCTACCAGCTCGACCTGGAATTGAGCTTTGTCGAGCAGGACGATGTGCTCGGCACGATGGAGCCGGTGCTGCGCGATGTCTTCAAGGCCTTTGCAGGCGGCAAGCCGGTGACCGAAACCTTTCCGCGCATTGCCTATGACGAGGCGATCCGCAAATACGGCACCGACAAGCCGGACCTGAGAAACCCGATTGTGATGGAGGATGTTTCCGAACACTTCCGCGGCTCAGGCTTCAAGGTCTTTGCCGGCATTCTCGACAAGTCGGAGAAAAACCAGGTCTGGGCAATTCCGGCAAAGACCGGCGGTTCGCGTGCTTTCTGCGACCGCATGAACTCCTGGGCGCAGGGTGAGGGCCAGCCGGGGCTGGGCTACATCTTCTGGCGTGAAGAGGGCGGAAAGCTCGAAGGCGCAGGTCCCATTGCCAAGAACATCGGCGAGGAACGTACCGAGGCGATCCGCACCCAGCTCGGCCTCGAGGCGGGCGATGCCTGTTTCTTTGCCGCGGGCGATCCGGCACAGTTCCACAAGTTTGCTGGTGACGCGCGAACCCGCGCCGGCGAGGAACTCGACCTCGTCGACCGCGAGCGTTTCGAACTAGCCTGGATCGTCGACTTCCCGTTCTATGAATGGGATGAGGAAAACAAGAAGATCGAATTCTCCCACAACCCGTTCTCCATGCCCCAGGGTGGCCGCGAGGCGCTGGAAAAAGCGCAAGGGGAGGGCGATGAAGCCCTGCTCGGGCTCAAGGCCTATCAGTACGACTTGGTCTGCAACGGTTTCGAGATCGCCTCTGGCGGTATCCGCAACCATCTGCCGCAAACCATGGTCAAGGCATTCGAGATCGCCGGTCTCGACAAGGAGACGGTGGAGCGCGAATTCGGCGGGCTTTACCGCGCCTTCCACTATGGCGCCCCGCCCCATGGCGGCATGGCTGCCGGGGTTGACCGCATCGTCATGCTGCTGCTGGGCGAGAAGAACCTGCGCGAGATCACCATGTTCCCGATGAACCAGCAGGCCCAGGATCTGCTGCTCGGCGCGCCGGGCGATGTTTCCGCCGCGCAACTGCGCGACCTCAACATCCGCGTCAATCCCAAGGCGAAGGAATAGGGCCCGAAGGCGAAAGACCAGTAGCGAAGGACCGAAACGGCCCCCGCAGCCTGCGTGCAAATCGGCAACAGACGCAAAATCTTGACCGGGCAGGCAGCCTCTCCCCTTGCATCATGCGCAGGAAACGCTAGGAATGCCGCAGGGGCAGTTCTGCTGTTGAGCAGCTTACACATTCCGGGTTTTTCGACCATGTTTCGCTTTGCACGCGTTTTCGCCGCGCCTGCCACCATCATTTTGCTGCTTCTCTCGGTGCTTTCGGCAGCCGCCCAGGAACTGAAGGCCAGCGTTCCCGTCGGGTTGGGCCAGCATGTGGACATCTATGTGCCGGACGCCGCCCAGCCCAAGGGCCTGTTCCAGGTCCGCCAGAAAGTGCCGGTTCTGCTCTATGTTCACGGCGGCGGCTGGGTGAAGGGGGACAGCGGCCGCGTCTACAACCTGCCGGCCTATGCCAATTCCCGCGGCTACATGCTGGTTTCGATCAGCTACCGCCCGGTGCCGCGCACCAACATTGACGGTCAGGTCAAGGACGTGGTGCGGGCCATCAATTGGACGCGCCAGAATATCTCGCGCTATGGCGGCAATCCCAAGAAGATCGTCATCATGGGTCATTCCGCCGGTGCCCATCTGGTGTCGATGGTCGGCGTGCTGAAGAATGCCGGCCCCCTGCGCGGCATTGTTGCCAATGATGTGCAGGCCTATGACATGGTCGCCTATGCCT
>JAGRLQ010000386.1:1172-2119 GCA_020441735.1 Nitratireductor sp. | reverse complement strand
TCGCCGACTATCCCTTCACCACGCTTCATCCCAATCTGGGAGTTGCCTCCATTGACGGGCGGGAGTTCATCATCGCCGACATTCCGGGGCTGATCGAGGGCGCCCATGAAGGCAGTGGCATCGGTGACCGGTTTCTCGGCCATGTGGAGCGCACCAATGTGCTGCTGCATCTGGTGTCGGCCCGCAACGACGATGTTGCCGAAGCTTATCGAACGGTGCGCACCGAGGTCGAAGCCTATGGCCACGGCCTTGCGGACAAGCCGGAAGTCGTCGCCCTTTCCCAGGTCGACCTGCTGCAGGACGATGAGCGCACTGAAAAAAGCATTGCCCTGATGAATGCCTGCGGCCAGGAGCCGCTGCAGCTTTCCTCAGCAACCGGCGAAGGCGTCGAGGCGGCCCTGCGGGCGCTTGCAGGCAGGCTTGACGATCTGCGCCAGCAGGCAGGCAAACTCGAGACAGCCGATGATGACCGCTGGAGCCCGATCGAATGAAGGCTTCTTCCGGCGGCCGGCTTTCCGGCTACAAGCGCATTGTCATCAAGATCGGTTCTTCCCTGCTGGTGGACCGCCGGGACGGGTTGAAGGCAGCCTGGCTGCAATCGCTTGCCGATGACGTGGCCGCACTGCGCAGCAACGGCCATGAAATTCTGATCGTCTCTTCTGGCGCGATTGCGCTGGGACGCGGCCTGCTTGGCCTCAAGCCGGGCGCGCTGAAACTCGAGGAAAGCCAGGCAGCGGCAGCGGCCGGTCAGATCGCCCTTTCCAGGGCCTATCACGACACGCTGGAAAAGCACGGCATTCAGGCCGGTCAAATCCTGCTCACGCTCAGCGACACGGAGGAACGGCGGCGCTATCTCAACGCGCGCGCCACCATCGACACACTCCTGAAACTGGGCGCCGTTCCCATCATCAACGAGAACGACACGGTGGCAACCAGCGAAATCCGCT
>JAGRLQ010000386.1:0-1104 GCA_020441735.1 Nitratireductor sp. | reverse complement strand
TGCTGTCGGACATTGACGGGCTTTATTCCGCACCTCCGGCAACCGATCCCGATGCCCGTTTTATCGAACAGGTCGATGCGATCACACCGGAAATCGAGGCGATGG
Organism: Nitratireductor sp.; assembly: GCA_020441735.1. GTDB lineage: Bacteria > Pseudomonadota > Alphaproteobacteria > Rhizobiales > Rhizobiaceae > Salaquimonas. The sequence goes on along the minus strand of JAGRLQ010000386.1, from coordinate 999 downwards.
CGGGAGACGCCGGAACCGAGCTCTCACGTGGCGGCATGGTGACCAAGATCGAGGCCGGCAGGATTGCCACTGCAGGCGGCACCGCCATGGTGATCGCTTCCGGCAAGACGCTCAATCCGGTCCGCCAGATCACGGAAGGCGGGCGGGCAACCTGGTTTGCGGCAAGCGGCAATCCGGTTACCTCGCGCAAGAAGTGGATTGCCGGCCAGTTGGCGAAGAACGGATCACTTCATCTTGATGCCGGCGCCGAAAAGGCGCTCTTAACGGGCAAGAGCCTGCTTCCGGCCGGTGTGAAGAAGGTCACCGGCCTGTTTGCACGCGGCGATGTGGTTTCACTCGTCAATGCCGATGGAATTGAAATCGGGCGCGGTCTCGTGGCATATGACAGTGAGCAGGCCGCCGCCATTTGCGGGCTCAAGAGCAGCGAGATCGAAGCGGTTCTCGGTTTTGCCGGACGCAGCGAAATGATCCACCGCGACGATCTGGCACTGCGGCCCAAGGACGGCCAGAACGAAACGGAAGCACGATGAACACCCAGAGCGCCGTTGCGAAAGACGATATCGAAGCGACCATGGCCGCAATCGGCCGGGCGGCTCGCAAGGCGGCTTCCGTGCTGGCGACGGCAACGGCGGAGCGCAAACATGCCGCGCTCATCGCCATGGCCGAAAGCCTTTGGGAAGGCCGTACCGCCATTCTGAACGCCAATGCCATCGACATGGCAACGGCACGGGAAAACGGCATTTCCGGCGCGTTTCTCGACCGGCTGGAACTCAATGAAGAACGCATCCGCGGCATGTGCGACGGCATTCGCGCCATCGCTGACCTGCCCGACCCCGTCGGCACCATCATTGCCGAATGGGACCGGCCAAACGGGCTGCACATCGAGCGGGTGAGAACACCGCTCGGCGTGATCGGCGTGATTTTCGAAAGCAGACCCAATGTTACGGCAGATGCCGGAGCGCTTTGCATGAAGGCCGGCAATGCGGTGATCCTGCGCGG
>JAGRLQ010000008.1:7568-20708 GCA_020441735.1 Nitratireductor sp. | reverse complement strand
CGCCGGCAGCCATCAGGGTCACGCATTCTGCAGCGGCCGAAGAAGAATCCATGAAGTAGAGCCCGTTGCCCGATTTGGGCTGTTCTGCCGGTTCGAGGATATCGATGTACTGCGATGTGCGCCCGATTTTTTCGAGGTTGCCCAGTGCCTTTTCCTCAATCGTGGTCAGGCCGCCCAGGATATTGCCTTTGGTCGGCTGGCTGTCGGAAAGATCGTCGGTCTGATGGGCAAAAATCACCTCATCCTGATAGGCCTTCCACATCTTGTACCAGCGCTCGCCCACTTCTTCGTTGATGGCACGTTTCTGGCAGATATGCTCGGCCCCGGTGATCTCCGATGTTTCCCCGAAAAAGCCGGTGATGCCTTCGGGCAGGAGCTTGTCATACATGTTGCCCACGGTCGGGCAGGAGCCAAGGCCGGTCGTGGTGTCACTCTCACCGCATTTGGTCGAGACCCACAACTCGGAGATCGAACATTCCTCGCGCTGCATTTCGGTGGCCTTGTGGACGAAATCCTTGGCAGCCCAGCTTGCCGCGCGAATGGTTTCAAAATCTCCCTTCTGCTCGATGGAGAATTCCGCGACCTCCTTGCCGGTTTCACGGATGCCGTCTGCGATGCGCTTGGTCCAGTCCGGCTCGATACCAATCACCACCACAGAATGCACGTTGGGGTTTGCACCCGTGCCGATCATCGTGCGGAAATGCGTTTCCAGGTCCTCGCCGAATTGTAGCCGGCCGTAAGCGTGCGGCAGGGCAAGCGTCCCCTTTACGTTGTTGGCTACCGCTTCGCAGGCAGCATTTGAGATGTCATCCACCGGCAGGATGATGACGTGATTTCGGACCCCAACGCGACCGTTTTCGCGCCGGTAGCCCATGAAGGTCATGTTTGCGTATTTCGATGCCATTGTCTTGCTCCCGGCTCGCTTACCAGCGCTTTGTTTTCAGGTTGTGGACGTGGACATGACCGCCCTTTTCGACGTCGGCCACGAACTTGCCGATATCCTCGCCGTACTTGATCGCGGTATCGCCCGAACCGATGTCCTTGAGCGCAACCTTGTGGCCGATGGGGACATCAGCTTGCGCAGTCAGGCGGAAGGTCGAATTGTCGTGGGTAACACAGCACAGCATGTCGGTGCCGGAGGTAAGTCCTTCGACCACAACCACACCGACATTGTCGGCATGTTCGTGGACAAGCAGGTGGGGAATTTCTGCCATGATCGATCCTTTCAAGCGTGATCCGGATTGAGAATGATTTTGGGCGCGTTGACCCTGCCATGGTGAAGGTCGGCGAAGGCCTCGCCTCCCTGCGACAGCGGCCGGAATTCGCACCAGTCGAGCGGGCCCAACCGGCCATCGAACATGGCCTGGGCCGTGTCGCGGAAATCCTGCATCGTGTAGGTGTAGGTTCCGATGAAGGTTATTTCCTGAAGCGTCATGCGGCGGATATCGAGGCCGCCTTCCGCCTCCCCCAGTCCGATGTGAACAATCACGCCGCCCGGCTTAACAAGACTGGAGGCAGCCTTGCGGGTCGCTGCCAATCCGACCGCGTCGATCACCAGATCGAACTGGCTGCCTTCAAGCGCGTCGGGATGGACGGCGTTGAGTGAAATCCTGTGGCGGGCGAAATCCCTGCGCCCTTCATGGGCTTCTGCAACCGTTACAGAGGCAAATCCCTTTGCCTGCAGGCTCAATGCAGCACCCACACCAATGGCGCCGCCGCCCACCACCAGAGCCGTGCATTCGGTTGCGGGCTGATGGAGTGCATCGGCTGCAAGTCTGACGGCGTGCCATCCGCAGGCAAGCGGCTCAGCCAGCGCCGCCTTGTCCTCTTCAAAGCCGTCGGGAATTTCCACGAGATTGCGTTCCGGCAGGCAGACATATTCTGCAAACGCGCCCTGCCGCGGTGGCATGGAGATGATCTGCCTGTCAGGGCAGAGGTTCTCCCGGCCGCTTGCGCAGGCAGCACAGCGCATGCAGCTTACCAGCGGATTTGCCGTGACCCGCCTGCCCTCGCCCGGACCTGAAACAACCACACCTGCCGCCTCATGGCCCAGAATCAGCGGGGCCGGCCTTCGTTCATCATGGCCCAGATAGGCATGCATGTCGGAGCCGCAAATGCCGACACTCGCAACACGGATCAGGCAGTCATCGCCCTGCGGCGAAGGATCATCCGCGTCGCGATATTCCAGTTGCTGTTTTCCGGTGTAGACCAGCGCCTTCATTTCGCCGTGAACCCCCCATCCACCATCAGCACCTGTCCGGTGACATAATCGCTGGCAGGCGAACACAGAAAGAGCATGGGTCCGTCGATGTCTGAAAGTTCGCCATTGCGGCCGATACAGGTTCTGGCGGCGTTGGCGCGCTCCAGTTCGGGATCGGCAAATACCGGGGCGGTGAGTTCGGTCCTGAAGAAGCCGGGACCGATCGCATTGCAGTTGATGCCGTGTTGCGACCAGGCTTCCGCCATCGCCCGGGTCAGCTGCGCGATGCCCCCTTTGGAGGCGCCATAGGCGATGCCGCCTGAAAACGCCCGGAAGGTCTGCAGCGAAGCGAAATTGACGACCCTGCCCCAGCCTTTCTGCCGCATTGCCGGAACCAGTTTCTGTGCCAGAAAGAAAGGCGCGGAGAGATTGAGTTCGAGGGTTTTGTCCCAGCCCTCCGCACTGACAGCATCAGCCGGTTCGCGGGTGTTGATGCCTGCCGCGTTGACCAGAATGTCCGGTGCACCAAAGGGCAGCGCCACTTCTGACGCGATCTGTTCGACTGCATCGCGCTGTGACAGATCTCCCATTACCGCGGCAGCCTTCTTGCCTGCCTGCTCGACCCATTCGGAAAGCAGATCCTGCCGCCGAGCGACACCAACCACGCTGGCGCCGGCAGCAAGCAGGACATCGGCTGTCCGGCTTCCGAGGCCGGAACTGGCGCCGGTGACGCAGGCAACCTTTCCTTCAAGGCTGAAAAGGGCAGCGGGGTTCATTGCGGTCTGCTCAGCCCCCTGCGGTCAGATCGAAGGTTTCGTCCGGGAAGTATTTGCGAAGCCTTATGTCTGCAGTCCTCGCATGCCCTTCCATGCCTTCGAGCCGGGAAATCCGCGCCGTTGCTTCGGCGACCGGCTTTGCCCCCTCACGGGTCGAGCGCTGCCAGGTGACAATCTTCATGTATTTGTGCACCGACAGGCCACCGGTGTAGCTGGCAGCTCTCGAGGTCGGCAGCACATGATTGGGACCGGCCGCCTTGTCGCCAAAGGCAACCGTCGTTTCCTCACCCAGAAACAGCGAGCCGTAACACTGAAGCCGGTTGAGCCACCAGTCGAGATCATCTGCCTGAACCGTCAGATGCTCCGGCGCATAGTCGTCTGCGGTCTGCGCCATCGACTCGCGGTCCTCGCAGAGGATTACCTCGGCATAATCACGCCAGGCCGCCTCGGCATTCTTGCCATTGAGTTCTGGCAGGTCGGCAATCAGGCCGGGAACGAGGTCCATGACCTTTTTCGCCAAAGCCTCATTGTCGGTGACGAGCCAGACAGGTGAATTGTAGCCGTGCTCGGCCTGCCCCACGAGATCGGCAGCAACGATCTCGGCATCCGCACTGCCGTCCGCAAGGATCAGGCTGTCGGTCGGACCCGCAAACATGTCGATGCCGACACGGCCATATAGAATTCGCTTGGCCTCTGCGACAAACTGGTTGCCCGGCCCTACCAGAATATCCGCCTCGGGTAGGCCGAACAGGCCGAACGCCATGGCGGCAATGCCCTGCACGCCACCCATGGCGAGGATGGTGTCTGCTCCACAAAGGTCAGCGGCATAGATGATGGCCGGAGCAATACCGGTGTCCGGCCTTGGCGGCGAACAGGCAACAATGCTGCCGCATCCCGCCACTCTGGCGGTCGTGACCGTCATGATCGCCGATGCAATATGGCTATATCGCCCGCCGGGGATGTAGCAGCCTGCGGCGCGAACCGGGATGCTCTTCTGCCCTGCGATGAGGCCGGGAATGATCTCAACCTCGATGTCCTTCAGGGTTTCCTTCTGGGCTTCCGCAAACCTTCGGACATTGGCATGGGCGAACTGGATGTCGCGCTTGAGCTGTTCGGGCACCTTGGCGTGGGATGCATCGATTTCCTCTCGGGAAAGAACGATGTTGCCAGTATAATTGTCGAACTTCTTCGCATATTCCAGCGCACCGGCATCGCCCCGGGCCTCGATGTCGTCCAGGATGGCCTGTACAGTCTGCCGGGTCTCGCCGGAGTCGGTCTGCGATGTGCGTTCCGCTTTCTTCAGATAGATACGCGACACGGTGTTTCCTTATTATCAGTTTGAATAGAGATAAGCTGGCAGCCAGGTGGCGATGGCCGGGAAAAGGAAGACCAGCAATAGCCCGATGAGCTGAATGACCATGAACTGCATCATGCCGAAATAGATGTCCTTGAGGTCCCATTCAGGCACAACGCCCTTGAGGAAATAGGCCGACAAGGCGACCGGCGGACTGAGCCATGCGGTTTGCAAACAGACCGCGACCAGAATGGCGAACCAGACCATGTCGACGCCGAGTTCCAGCAGCACGGGTGTGAGGATCGGCAGAATGATCAGTACAATGGGCACCCATTCGAGCGGCCAGCCGAGAATGAACACAAGCGCCAGGATCATGAGGATGATCCAGCTTGCACCCAGATCGAAACCAAGCAGCACTTCGGTGATCATTTGCGGCGTGCCGAGGCGGGAGAAGACCGCGCCGAAGAAGTTGGATGCCGCCACAAGGAAGAGGATCAGAACCGAGATCTCCAGCGTCTTGATCAGTGCTGAATAGGTCTTGGCCAGCGTGAACTTGCGGTAGCCGATGCAGAGCAGGATCGAACCGAACGCCCCCATGCCGGCACCCTCTGTCGGGGTTGCCCAGCCGAGCAGGATTGAGCCCATGGCAAAGGCGATCAGGATGGACGGCGGAACGAGGCCGAGCATGAATTCGCGCCAGACATGGGCCCGGCTGTCGGGGATCATCTCCTCCGGCAGTGCCGGTCCGAGTGCCGGGTTCAGCCAGCAGCGGCCTACAGAATAGATCAGGTAGAGAACCGCCATCAGGATACCGGGGAAGATCGCAGCGGCAAAAAGGTCCGTTACCGGGATTTCCAGCACCGGCCCCATGACCACCAGCATGATGGATGGGGGAATGAGGATGCCGAGCGTTCCGCCCGCCGTGATGGTTCCGGCGGCGAGACGAACATCATAACCCGACTTGTTCATGGTCGTGGCGGCCATGATGCCGAGGATCGTCACAGAGGCACCGACAATGCCGGTGGCGGCCCCGAAAATCACCGATACGAACAGAACGGCAATGAAAAGAGACCCTTTCACGCGGGCGAGCATGAGCTGGACAGCCTGGAACAGGCGCTCCATCAGGCCCGCCTGCTCCATCATGAAGCCCATGAAAACGAACAGCGGCACCGCGGCGAGCGTCTGTTCCATCATCGAACCGTAGATCTGCAGGTTCATGAGGAAGATGGTCAGCTTCATTCCGAAGCCCCATGCGCCGAAGAACACACCGAGGAAAATCAGGGTGAAGGAAATCGGAAAGCCGACAAAAATCGCGAACAGCATCGCCACGATCATCAAAATGCCGATCGTCTCCGGCGAATAGTTTGGAAGCAGGTCAAAGAGGGATTGAACAATATCGATCATCAGACTGGCCACTTTCCGCGCGTTGCGGCGTACCACGCCTTGAGAATCTCGGAGATGCCCTGAACCAGCAGCATGAACACGCCGGCCGCCAGTGCCGATTTGACTGGCCAGACGATGGGCGCCCAGGTGGAGTCGCCTGCCCGCTCACCCTGCATGATCGACTTCAGGGCAAACTCGTAACCCGCATACAGCAGGAACAGCATGGAGGGCATGAACAGCAGGACATAGAGAACGAGATCGATCCGGCCCTGCATTCGCTCGCTCAGGCCGCGATAGAGGAAGTCGGCCCTGATATGCAGACCGCGCATCAGGCCGTAAGCGGCCCCCAGCATGAACGACATGCCGTAAAGCATTCTGGAAATATCGAAGGCCCATAGCGTGGGGGCGATGAAGATCTTGCGCGCCACGACTTCGTAAACCATCGCCAGCATGATCGGTACCACGAGAAGACAGACGATTTTTCCCGTCCAGTCCGACATGGTGTCGATCACCCGAATGATCACCTTGTGCACCGGATTCATGTCGTCCGGCAGCCGCGCATCGGGCCCGCCCCGGCGCTCGGCCAGAAGCTCGTCGCCGATTTCAAGTGCATCGTCTTGTATGTTGGCCATGGTTCCTCCCCTTGCCCTTCCACAAGCAGGTTGCCGGTTGTGGAAGCATGCCGCCCGCCCGAAGGCGGACGGCTTTGTCAAATGCCGGTCAGTTCTTCAGAGAATCGGCATATGCCTTGCCAAGATTGGCATTGGAGGTCTGCGCACCGGCCCAGAAAGGCACAGCAAGCTTGGCGAAGTCCTTCTGGCTTTGCCAAACCTTGGCGAAGAACTCGTTTTCAGCAGCGTTCTTCTCCAGTGCCGCGCGCGCAGCGTCCATGTACTCCTTGAAGTAGTCGGCAGGCGTATCATGGAGTATGACGCCGTCCTCGTTGACCAGCTTGTCTAGTGCCTTGCCGTTTTCGAGAATACGGTAGGACATGGCCTTCGACAGCGAGGCGTTTGCGGCAACCTCAATGGCCTTCTTCTGGGTATCCGTCAGGGAGTTGTAGACGTCGCCATTGATGTAGAGGTCGGCGTTGACCACCACCTGGTGCAAGCCCTGCAGATAGTAGTGCTTGAGCACCTTCTGGAATCCGAAGACGGAATCGGGTTTCGGGCAGCACCACTCAGCCGCATCGATGGTCCCCTTCTCAAGAGCGGGCAGGATGTCCCCGCCACCCATTGCGACCGAGGCAACACCGATGTCCTTGTAGGTCTGGCCCGGGATGCCCGGCGGTGTGCGGAAGCGGTATTTGCGGAAGTCTTCCATCGAAGCAATCGGCTCCTTGAACCAGCCAAGCGCCTCTGGGCCGACGGGCTGCAGCATGAAGCCCTTCACATTGACTCCCATCTCCTTCCACAACTGGTCATACAGTTCCTTGCCGCCGCCGAACTGGAACCAGGAAACGAACGCGATGTTGTCGATGCCAACACCTGCGCCCGCCACCGGCGAACCGAACAGCATGGCAGCGGGGTGCTTGCCGGACCAGTAGTGGGTCCATGCAAAGCCTGCTTCAACCAGTCCGGCATCCACAGCGTCCATCACTTCCTGAACACCGACTACAGCGCCGGCGGGGAGCACTTCAAAGACGACCTCCCCCTGGGTGAGCTGTTTTACGTCTTCGGCAAAATCCTGCAGCATGACGACTTCGTCCGCGCTGTTGGGAATAACCGACTGGATGCGTATCTTGGTTTCGGCAAGCGCCGAAAGCGGCAGCGTCATCGCCACCAGACCGAGCGCGGCAGCGGCCACGCCTTGGGTCAGTTTGCTGAGAATGGACATGTTTCTCCTCCGTTTCTCTTCGCAGTTTTCAGGCCTTCAATTCATTTATCGCCGTGGATCGGTCACCGAAGGCCGAATGACCAGGCCACTTCAGGCGGAAAGAAAAAGGCTGCAGATTGGGCTTGCAGCAGATTTCCACCCGCCTGTTTCCGTTCCCTCTCACGCGATGCCCCCCGTTGAGAGATGAACAAGAACGCCAGTCGCGGGATCGAATACCCCGCGGTAGAACATTTCGGCTGCCACATAGAGCAGCACGAACAGACCCAGCCACGAGATGGCCGGGTAGCGTGTCAGCAATTTCATGATCATGGTTGCGGCAAAGGCCATCAGAATGATCGCCAGGGCGAGGCCGAAAACGAGAAGCTGCGCATGGCCGTCCGCGATGGCAGCCACTGCCAGCACGTTGTCGAGCGACATGGAAAAGTCGGCGATGGTAATTGAGATGAGCGCCTGGCCGAGGGTGCGTTTGGGAGCGCCTGTATATCCAGCCGTTTCGTCTTCCGCCGTGCTCATGGCGGCGGCGGCCCGCTCATCCACCTGCTCGCGGATTTCGACATAAAGACGCCAGCAGACCCAGAACAGCAGCAGCGAGCCGACAAGCAGAAGACCCGGGATGCCTAGCAGCTTCGTGGCGATGACGGCAAAAAGGATACGCAGCGCTGCTGCAACCAGCATGCCATACAGGATTGCCTTTTTGCGCAGTTCCGGCGCGAGCGAAGCCGCTGCCATGCCAATGATGAGCGCATTGTCGCCGGACAACACGATATCGGCGATGACAATCGAGGACAGGTCAAAAAGCATTTCCATCATGCGCGGGCATCCTCCAGAATCATGTCAGATGCCTTTTCTCCAATCATGATGGCGGGAGCATTGGTATTGCCGGAAACGATCTGCGGCATGATGGAGCAGTCCGCCACCCGCAACCGGTCTACCGAGCGCACCCGCAATCTTTCATCGACGACGGCCATCGGATCGGAACCCATCTTGCAGGTACCGGTCGGATGGTAAATCGTTGTTGCCGTCTCGCGAGCCCAGTCCAGCAATGCGTCATCATCCTCGTCGCTGACCGCGCTGCCCGGCCTGAACTCCTCGGTAATCAGGTCAGCGACCGGAGAAGCGCGGCATATGCGGCGCGCCATCCGTATGCCCTCGACGATGGTCTGCTGATCACGGGTGGTGGACAGGTAATTGGGATGTATTCTGGGATAATCAGCGATCTGACCGGTTTTCAGCCTGATCTCTCCCCTGCTTTCGGGCCGAAGCTGCAGGACGGACGCCGTGAAGGCGTCAAAATCGTCGACGCCGATTGTCGGGTTTTCCGCGCTGAACGGCTGGATGTGGAACTGGATGTCGGGCGTTGAAAGTTCCGGACGCGTTTTCAGATATCCGGTGCCGAGGCTTGCGGCCATTGTCAGCGGACCGCTGCGCTTTGCCAGATATTCAAGACCGATCATGGCCTGGTTCCAGATCCCTCTACTTCGGGTGTTGATGGTCGGAACCGTGCATTTGTACACCGGCCGGGCCTGCAAATGATCCTGAAGGTTTTTTCCAACACCAGGAGTGTGGTGTCTTGTTTCGATGTCATGGGTCGAGAGTTCATTGCCGTCGCCGATGCCGGAGAGCATGAGGATTTGCGGCGAACTGATGGCTCCTGCCGAAAGGATGACCTCGCATCGGGCGCGGACTTCGACCGGCGCTCCATTCCTGTAGCCTGACACGCCGACGGCGCTTGGACCCTCGAACAGGACCCTGCTGGTCAGGAAGCCCGTCAGGACGGCGAGATTTGACCGGCTGCGTACCGGCTTCAGATAGGCTTTGGCGGCAGAGCAGCGCAGCCCGTTTCGGGCGGTCAACTGGAAATAGCCAACCCCCTCCTGGCTTGCGCCGTTGTAGTCGTCATTATAGGGGAAGCCGGAATGCTGCGCTGCCTGCACCCAGGCATCGACGATCTTCCATGACTTGTTCGACCGGGCCACCGCCAAAGGCCCCTCGCCGCCGCGCAGTTCGCTGGCACCTCCCTCCCAGCTTTCTGCGCGCCTGAAATAGGGCAGCACATCTTCCCAGCCCCAGCCGGTGTTGCCGAGTTGCCGCCAGTGGTCGTAGTCCTGCGGCTGGCCGCGAACATAGAGCAGACCATTGATGGAAGACGAACCGCCAAGGGTTTTGCCTCTGGGCCAGTTGATCGAACGGCCGTTCAATCCCGGATCGGGTTCGGTGCGGTACATCCAGTTGAGCGAAGGATCCTTGATGGTTTTGAAATAGCCGACGGGAACATGGATCCATGGCGAGCGGTCAGGACCGCCTGCTTCCAGAAGCGCAACCGTATGTCGACCGTCCGCGGAAAGGCGGTTGGCGAGGGCGCACCCGGCCGAGCCGGCGCCGACGATCACGAAATCAAACTCCACATAGGCCTCAAAGTTAAAAAATGAGACTTTTTGTCTCGTATTTGTCAGCAAAACATGCTTTTATGAATTCGGCAAGAGGGTCGGGATGCTTTGGAACAGATTTTTCTGGTATCCGAAGGTTGATTTGAGAGTCGGCGAGCAGCAAAGGAAGCTCAATGAGCGAAGACGAGAATGAGCGCATGCCCACCAATCTGCGGGCACTCTTCATTCTGGAAGCGGTGGGAAATTCCGGTTCCCTCATCACCCCCACCGAAATCGCCCGGAACCTCGACCTGCCCAAGCAGACTGTTCACCGGATTTGCAGCCGGTTGCTGGAAGAAGGCTTTCTGGCGCGCGAACCCGGGAGAAAAGGGCTGAGGCCGGGCCGGCGGATGCGCGATCTCGCCAGCGCCCTGTTGCAGGCATCCCATGTGCACCAAATGCGCCACCAGATTCTGATGAAGGTGGCGCAGCAGGTAAGCGAAACGGTCAACTACGTCATGCCGGGTGAAGAGGGCATGCATTACGTGGACCGTGTCGAAACCGATTGGGCATTTCGCGTTCAGCTGCCTATCGGCACCGATGTGCCGTTTCATTGCACGGCGAGCGGAAAGACCTTTCTGGCTTCGCTGCCACCAAAGACCCGGCAGCAGATGGTTTTCTCGCTCAACCTGGAAGCGCTCACGTCAAACACCTTCACCGAACCGGATGCCCTGCTCAGGGAACTGGATGACGTCAGCCGCGTTGGCTATGCACTCGACCGGGAAGAGTTTGTCGACGGGATGGTCGCAATTGCGGTTCCCGTTCTGGATTCGCAAAAGCGTTTCCTTGCCGCCCTCGCGTTTCACGGCCCACTCATTCGCCTGTCCATTGAAAGCGCCGTTTCGCGGCTTCCGGTACTGCAGTCGGCCGCAAAACAACTGGCCGAGTTACTGGAATGAGCGCAATCGCGGATGCCGGCAGCTCTCCGGTACCGTCCTGCGGCTTATGCGAACTGCCGTTCATGCAGCAGGTTTCCATGAAAATGCATCGGTGCTGACCGCTTTTCGGGCACCAGGTCAGTGAAACGATCCTAGTTGATGCGCCCGGACTTGAAGATCAGCCCGGCACTTTCCATCTGCTCAAGCGAATGCGAGATCATCCGCTTCAGCTTCGCCGAATTCATATCGGGGAATGCAACGGAAAAGATCTCCAGGCAGTCATCCAGGGTTTGCGGCGCTTCCAGAAAACGCCAGATAGCCGAACTGGTGATATCCAGCGCATCTATCTTGTCATGGGCGTTATCAAGAAGAAATATTTCCCCGCCAACTTCCCGCGCTATGAAACCCGGGACGCGGCGGTAGGCACCGTTGCCCGATGCGCTTTGCCGGGTCATGTCAGTTTCTCCAGCAAACGGGCAGCAAGGGCCGGTGTCTGGTAGGTCAATCGGTATACCGGCCGGTTTTCCAGAAATGCCAGCAACGCATCAAAGTATTGTACGGTCTGCAGATTGCTGCCGATCTTCCGCTTGACAATCATTCTGAGTACTTCGCTCTTGTTCACCGGCACGATCCTGGTTTGAGCGTCTTCTTCACGCTCGGCTATGACGACGGGGCCGGCTGAATAGGTTTCCCCCCGCCGGGCGAAGCAATGTGCCGGAAGCTGCAGATACTGCCATTGCCTGCTTCCGATCGCGGCATGCTTGTTGGCAAGCATTCTGGCAGAAACATAGCTTCTGCCCTTCGGCAGCGGTTTGCGAATGGCGAAGGCCGTGCCAACGGCGTGCAGGTTGCCGGTTGCCGGATCCAGGGCAACCCTGTCATCACCGATGCACTTCATTCCGCGGCTGACCATTTCCAGCGCAAGCGTGCTTTTTCCACTTTGATAGTCGCCGAGGATGATGAGGCCCTTGTCTCCGATTTCCATTGTTGCGGCGTGAAGACAAATCCGATCGGGGTGATCCGCTTCATAAAAGTCGAGCATGTTGTAATGGAGCGCATCGCAAAGTGCCTCCAAGTCCCGGGGCGGATTTTCGCCATCCACATGCGGCCCGGGATGGGGTGTATCCCAGTAATACGCGCCTTCCTTCTTCCATATTCGCATTGCCGGCAGCTTTTCCGACGGGAGAACTTCCTCAAAATCCCAACCGCTGGTGACAAGCGCAAACAGATCCACCACCTCAGGACAATCATGAATTTCGAACTGGCGGTCCGAGTACCTGTACTTCAAACGGATTGCTTCACTCCGGTCGGCCCACTCTGCATTTCGCACGCCATCCCGAGCCAAGGTTTCGCGAGCATCCCGTAGATATTCACGGCTATGGATATGGCGATCGACAAGTTCAAGGAAATCAATGACCCGGACGAGGAATTTCCTCTCCTCGGCAAAGAGCGGCGCAATTGCTGTTCTTTCTTCGCACTTGTCGATGAATCGGCTGACAGCGTGGTTGAGCGATTGGTTTTTGGAGAGCCCCGGTTTGATGTAGCCGAGTTCAATGGCCATTTTCTTCAGATTGCGGGCCTTTTCCGCAGCCTTGCGGGCCAAGCTTTGCGCTTTGTGAGCCGATAATTCTCCGGCTTCAAAATCCTTCAGAAGCCTGCAGCTGTATTCAGCGCAAGGTTTCGGCCTGCTGTTGTAGATCGAGCATCCGCTGCCGTTGTGGCAGGCGCAGGGAAACTCCATTTCGATCGAACACTGGCTGCGGGACAGCAGTATCTTGGCCTGATTGTTATGAACTCCGGCAAGATCATGCCTGTCAAGTCCGACATATCTGAACAGGGATCCGTCACAGCATATGCCGCAATCCGAGCAGATGTCACCAGCCGTAAAGGAGCCTGCGGTTGGAATATCCGCATTGCCAGCTTCGGTGACATGCATTTCCTCGATCAAGTGTTCCATGAGCCAAAAAATCCGGTCAGCATGTTTCAGGCACCATACCTCAGCTTTTCGATTTTTCTATTTTCTTTCAATGTCCTAGTAAAAAATCATCATTAATATTCTTGTGATCTCCAACATAACAAAGGCCGGGAACTTCCCGGCCTTCATTCGTCTTTGTGCGCCCAGCCTTACTGACACAAGATTCGTCGAAGTACCGGGTTGATCGGCCGGTTTCTGGCACAATTGAAAGTGCCCTCGGCAAGACTACGGACTTCTTCTACCACTTCGGGTATCGGATCCGGTTTCATCTTCATGCCGTGCTTATGGTGCCGGCGACCCATCTTGGAACCTTTTTTGGAGCCTTTTTTGGAACCCTTTTTGGAACCCTTCTTCTCGTGGTTCTTCTTCTCG
>JAGRLQ010000008.1:0-7510 GCA_020441735.1 Nitratireductor sp. | reverse complement strand
TCTTCTTCTCGTGGTTCTTCTTCTCTTCGCTCTTCTTCTCGGCGTTTTTCTTCTCTTCGCTCTTCTTCTCGGCGTTTTTCTTCTCTTCGCCCTTCTTCTCGGCGTTTTTCTTCTCTTCGCTCTTCTTCTCGGCGTTTTTCTTCTCGGCGCCCTTCTTCTCGGCACCCTTCTTCTCAGCACCCTTCTTCTCGGCAGCTTCGGCGGCACGAAGTGTCATGACGTTCGGTACTGTCAGGGCAATGGCCACCACGCCGAGTTTGGCGAGCGCCGCTCGCCGGGACATATCTTTCTGGTTACTGTCTTGATGCGGCATTTTACTAACTCCTCAGGTCTGGCGACCCTCTTTTTGGTTACACTGCCGCACCTGTTTGAGCTCGAACGCGCCCTCGATCGAATGATCTGTTAACAAGCTCATAATTACATTTGCCGATTTGCAATAAACTGTCAAATATTTAACAAGATATAATTAACTATAAACTTTTATTAAAATTTTATTCAAATTTTTCCTACTTTAATATTTTCTTATTTTTTGAATAAATTATCTCAAGTCATGATCTTCTTTTGTCCCTTATTCGTGTGGCGGTTCCAATTCAGTCGCGGCTGGCAGGCAAATTTGAACGATTTTCCGGCTTGCAGCATCGCCTTGCCCAGCCAACTCAGCGCCTCCTCCACTCGTCAGGTGCATGGCACTGTCTCCTGGAGGTTATCGGTTTGCGGTTCGTTCAGAAGGTCTTCCACATCCTGTGGCGAAACGGGCTGATCCGGACGGCGCGGCCTGATCAAAGGTCCGCGCCTGCTTCCGGATTGGAGAACATGAAAGGGAGGAGTGGAAGAACCGGCGGTACCTTGACATACGCCTGTCCGAGCGCCATGCCGCCCATGGCAGCTGTAGCGCAATACATTCGCCGCAGAACTGAACCACACGATCCTGCTGGTATAACAGATAGCCCGGGGAACATCGGATGAAGGTTGTTGCCGATACGCTGCACAGGGTAACGATGTCGCTTTGCATTGCCTTGTTCGGTGTGCTCTTCGCCGGCCAGTTTGTGGTGGTTGTGCTACGCTATGTGATGGGTGTCGGCTTCCTCCAGCTTCAGGACGCCGTGATCTATGCCTTCTCCTGCCTGACCGTGCTCACCATACCGCTTGCCATGCGCCTCGACCGCCACGTTCGTGTCGACGTGTTGCGCGAATACCAGAACCCCCGCGTGCGCCGGCTGACCGACAAGCTCGGGCATGTGGTGTTCACCCTGCCGGTCTTCGCGTTGATTGCAATCGACGGCTGGCCACTGGTGTCGGCATCCTGGTCGATCCGTGAAGGCGCGCTGGAGACCGGCGGGCTGCCCGGCCTCTACATCATCAAGTCGGTGATCCTCGTCATGTCTGCACTGGTCGTCCTGATTGCCATCGCTGATCTCGTCGCACGCGGAAAGGATGACGGGATTGGAGGTTGAAGCCGTTTGGGTCATCATTCTGGGCGTCACTCTGCTGGCCGGCATTCTCTCCGGCCTGCCGGTCATGTTTGTTATTTCCGGCGTGCCGGTGCTAATCGCATTTCTTGCCCATGCTTTTGGCCATTTCGACGTGAGCTACTTCCAGGCCGTACCGCAGCGCATTTTCGGCGTGATGGAGAACCGGCTGCTGATTGCCGTGCCGCTGTTCGTCATGATGGGGGTACTGCTCGACCGCTCGCGCCAGGCCGAGTTCATGCTGACCAACATCAACCGGCTGTTCGGTGGAAGCCGCACGGGCCTGGCCCTGTCGGTCCTGTTCATCTCCACGCTGATCGCGGCTTCCACCGGCATAATCGGCGCCACCATTGTGGCTCTCGGCGCCATCAGCCTGCCGAGCCTCACAAAAGCCGGTGTGGACGACCGAACCGCCAGCGGCCTCATCTGCGCCAGTGGCACGCTGGGCCAGATCATCCCGCCCTCAATCGTTCTGATCCTGCTCGGCGATCAGGTGTCCAATGCCTATATCGAGGCACAGCAGACCATCGGCAATTTCGCACCGGATTCCGTTACCATCGGCGACCTTTTTGCCGGCGCACTGTTTCCGGGCCTGCTTCTGGTCCTGCTCTATGGTGCCTTTGTTGTGTTTCGCCTTCGCGGCCAGTCCGGCAATGCAGCCGGGAAGCCTGCGGGCCATGGCGAGATCGGCGCTGTCCTCCGTGGCGTCCTGCCGACGCTTCTGCTGATTTTTGCCGTACTGGGCTCCATCCTGTTTGGCGTCGCGACCCCCACGGAAGCTGCCAGCATCGGCGTCGCCGGCACAATTCTCGTTGCCGCCGCGCAGGTTTCACCAAGCAGTGCGAAGAGCGCTGCCCTGACAGGGGTGCTCGCACTGGCGATGCTCGTTTCTAGCGTTACCGGATTGCTGCAGGTGGATTTCACCACAGGCCAGGTTGCCTTCACAGCTTCCACCCTGCTCACCGTCGCACTCATCCTGCTGCTCATCGCAGGCCTTGCGTGGCATGGCCTGGTTCTTGCCCGCGCAGCCATCCTGTTACCGGCCCTGGTTGAAACCCTCGTGGTTTCCGGCATGATATTCGGCATCATCATCGCAGCCAGCATCCTGTCGCTGGTCTTTCGCGGCTTCGGTGGCGACGAGATGGTCGCCGAGCTGCTTGCCCATGTGCCGGGCGGGCCTTATGGCCTGCTGGCGGCTACCATGCTGGTAATCTTCCTGCTCGGTTTCATCCTGGAATTCGTCGAGATCATCTTCATCGTGGTGCCGATCGTCGGTCCGGTCATCCTGCAAGCCGACATCAACCCGGTCTGGTTCGCAGTCCTGATCGCAATGAATTTGCAGACGTCTTTCCTTACTCCCCCTTTCGGTTTCGCGCTCTTCTATTTTCGCTCCGTTGCGCCTTCGCGCATTCGGACTGTGGCGATCTATCGCGCCGTATTTCCATTTGTCATCATCCAGATGATTGCCATACTGTGCCTAGCTACGTTCCCGGCGCTGGCGACCTGGCTGCCGGGCCAGTTGTTCTAGGCTGTGGTGGAGACGACCCTGTCATCACCCGAAGGAGGAAACCATGAAACGCCGTGAATTCATGAAGACTACCGCAATTGCGGCGCCAGCAGCCGTGCTGGCAACGCCTGCCATCGCGCAGGGCAAGATCGAGTGGAAAATGCCGACATCGTTTCCGGCCAAGGCACCGGGCGTTGGCACCAACGCGACCACCTTCGCCCAGCGTGTTGCCGACATGTCCGACAGACAACTGACACTCAAGGTCTTTTCCGGCGGTGAACTGGTGCCGCCCTTCGGTGTCGAGGACGCAGTACAGCAGGGTACGGCTGAAATCGGCCATTCCACACCCTATTATGCTGCCTCCAAGAACACCGCCCTGCATTTCTTCTCCGCCGTCCCCTTCGGCATGACGGCTGTCGAAACCCAAGCCTGGTTGCGTTTTGGCGGCGGCCAGGACCTGTGGAACGAGATTTATGCGGAGCGCGGCCTCATTCCCTTCTACTCCGGCAATTCCGGCGTCCAGGCTGCGGGCTGGTTCAAAAACCCGATCACCAAGCTGGAAGATCTTTCGGGCCTCAACATGCGTATTGCGGGCCTTGGCGGCGAAGCCATGCGCAAGGTCGGCGTCAACGCTGTCCTCCTGCCGCCGCCCGAAATCTTCCAGGCCTTCCAGTCCGGTGCCATCGATGCAGCGGAATGGGTCGGGCCGATGCTCGATCAGGCTTTCGGCCTGCAGAAGGTCGCCAAGCACTGCTATGTGCCGGCTTTCCACGAACCCTCCGCCGGCCTTGAAATCGTCGTCAACAAGGAAGCCTGGGATGGTCTGCCGAAGCATCTCCAGGCGGTAATTGCCAATGCTGCCGATGCCGCCAATACGGAGGCGCTGGCGCAGTTTGCCTATTTCAATGCTCTTGCCATGAAGCAGTTGCAGGATGCCGGTGTCGAGTTCGGCTCGTTCCCCGACGACGTGGTGGCTGCGCTGAAGAAAGCCAGCATGGAAGTGCTTGAGGAAAATGCTGCCGCCAACCCGACCTTCAGGAAGGTGATGGACAGCTACAACGCCTTCCTCGACATCGCCAGGCCTTACGCTGCCACCGTCGAGGCGCCGGTCTATTCACAGCGCATGTAGGCATATGCCCGGGTATCCGGGGAGGTCATAGCGAACATTGCCGGTGCAGCGAATGCTGCCCGGCAAGTGTGGCTCTGCTTTGAAATCCGCCGGCCGCAGCAGCAGTGCTCCTGAGTAAAGCGGTTGCGGACCGCCTTTTCACCCTGTCCTGTCTATCGGTTTTGATGTTTCAAACATCACTTATTGGCGAATTTCCCTTTGGCGGAAGATCGCTAATCCGGCAGTACCCTGCTCGCCATGACATCGTGAACATCTTCATGATCGAGCTTGCAGCAGATGCGGTAGGCTTCCAGCATTTCCGGCTTCATCCGACCCGATCTGTGAAAATGCATCGCCGCACCATAGCGCACCATGCCCGAGCCTGGCTTGCCCAGCGGGGTCGTCAAAAGTGAATACTGACGGCGATCCTCTTCACTATGCAGTTCCGCCGAATGCAGACTGTCCATTACCGCCTCGCAAGATTGATCATCACATTGCCTGCCACAGGGAAACCCAAGGACTTTTCACTGCACATCCTCAGAAGCCGGCCGGCGGTGTCGCTGCCCGCCGTTCATGCGAGAAGAACCGCTTGGTGACAATGCGGCACCGTTCCATTCGCCGCTGCCATCTGATCTCTTTCTGCAGATAGATTTCAACCCACAAATCCTCGCTTCCCGGCTCGCAGTACGGTGCATCCAGCCAGGCATAGGCGATGTTGCGCTTGCAGGTTGGCGACCACAGTGCCGAGGTCACCATTCCGACTTCCTTTTTCTGCCGGTGATAAACCAGGGCGTTGACGGCGGGCTTGTCCTTGTCCACCTCGATCTGCACCAGTTTGCGGCGGGGCGGTGAACCGGCAAGCCGCAGAAGCGCACGGCGGCCATTGAAATGGGGCTTGTCGAAAGCGACCATGCCTTCGAGACCCAATTCAAAAGGCGTGCTGGTCCGGTCCGGCCTGAGTGCTGTTCGAGAGGAAAGAAAATCGGTTTTCGGCAGAAGGAAACCCGCCTCTATGCGTGCCATCTCGAGCGCCTGATAGCCGATGACCCGCAGCCCGTATTGATTGCCGGCCTGCAGCAGGGCATCCCAGACTGTTCCAGCGTCCTCCGGCTTCATCCACAGTTCATAGCCAAGATCACCGGTGAACCCGGTGCGCGACAATTCCACTTTCTTCCTGCCGATCCTGACCGGTGCAAAATCGAACGGCTTGAGATGCTCCACTTCCCCGACGGCCAGTGTGCGCAACAGAGCTGCGGAGGTCGGGCCTTGCAGGGCAAGGGCTGCAATCTCCCGGCTGACATCGCGGATGGCAACATCAAAGCCCCATGCAACATCCTCAAGCCAGGCCAGTTGCGGCTCCTGGCAGCACAGGCGGATGCTGTTGTCGGCAAGACGGAAGACCGTGCCGTCGTCGATCACATTTCCGTCTTCATCACACCAGATGACGTAGGCGACCCTTCCGGTCTTCAGCTTTCTGATGTCCCGAGTGACCAAACGGTTGACGACCTTTTCGGCATCCGCCCCCTCGATCAGGTATTTGCACATGGGCGAAATGTCGAACAGCGTCGACTGATTGCGGATGGCGAAGTATTCGAATTCCATATTGTCGAGGACCGTGGGCGAGGCAAACCCCATCCAGTTCATCCAGCCATGCTGGCCGTTCAGCGCATCAAGCTGCTGGTGAAAAGGCCCTGCTTCCAGTCCCATAGGTACTTGCGGGTGCGGTGACATTTTTTGCCCTTTTGCCATTTCAGCGCCTCCTTCCGGCAAGCGCAGCCCGGGCACCGTTGAACCCCGGAGCGCCGGATATATCCCCGCCCGGATGCGCACCGGCACCGCACAGATAGAGCCCCTCCACCGGCATCCGGTAGTTGGAAGCGCCATCGAACGGACGCAGCATGAGGAGTTGATCGATACGAAACTCGCCGTGATGCCAGTGGCCGCCGGGAACCCGATAGGCCGTTTCGATATCCTGTGGGGTCATCAGGACCGTGCTCAGGACAAGCTTGCTGAAATCCGGGATGATACGAGCAATCTCCCCTTTGACTGCCTTTTCCAGCTTGAGCCTCAACACTTTCGTCCAGCCTCCTTCGGGGTTGCATGGTATGAACTGGGCGCTGACTGACAAAAGTCCCCTGCCGGCATCGTAACAGGCTTCCATGACCGGGCGTTCGGGCAATCCGCGATACTTGGCAGCATTGAAAGCAGCTTCAACGGCTGCTGCATTTTCGGCGATCACCAGCCGGTCGCTCGCCGTCAGTTGCGTGCCGTCCGCCAGTGCAGGCGCTGCAGAAAGTTCGAAATCGAGCCTCGCCACCATGCCGGCGGATGCCATCTTGCGGCAGCGCCGGACGAATTCGGCATCCAGATATTCGGGACCCAGCATTTCCAGCAGGGTCGTGCCGGGGGCTGCCGTTGAGAGGACCAGCGGCGCGCGAATGATCTCTCCACTCTCCAGGCAAACTCCTGCAACACGGTCATCCTCGACAAGAATGCGCTTCACCGGCGCATTCGTCCTGACTTCGCCACCTGCGGTCTCGACCTTGCTGGCAAGTGCTTTAACCAGCGCTGTGGGGCCACCGGCGGGCATCATTCGCTGTCCGGCGTTGGCGGTCATTCGGTAGAGCAGCGGCAGCACGGTTCCCGGGGAACGCGGTCCCATGGCGCCACCAAGGGTGGCATCCATTGCGAGCAGTGCACCCAGCGGCCCATCCCCGATCTCGTCGTCGATCAGATCATGGACATTGGAAAGCGCTATTCGAAGCAGGTCGCGCAACCCGGTCTTGCCCAGGCCGCGAAGTTTCAGCCCGGTGCGTGCAAGCGAAAGAAGCTCGCGAAAACTGTTACCATCAAGGGATGGCGGAGGCCGCAAAAGCATGCCGGACAGGGCTTCCGCCTGCCGCGCAAGCCGGCGGGCCAGTTGCTCATAGGCCTCCGCATCGGCGGTGTCGCACCCTTCAACCCGGTTTCCCGAAACCCTGATCGTTTTGCCCGAAGGTGAAGCGACAAGCGTCGCCATGGGCACCGCAGGAAGATCGATATCCAGCGCCCGAAGGAATTCCGGCCTGAGTGAAAACGGCATGGGCGAGACACGGAACGACTGATCTCCCAGCATGCCGCCAATGTGGTCCCGGGCTTCCAGAACCAGCGGACGGATTTCCTTCCGCGCCAGCAGTCCGGCGGCCACCAATCCGTTGTGGCCTGCACCGATGATGATCGCCTCCCGGGCCTCGCTCATGCTGCCGCCCCCATGTCCATGTGCCGGCCCAAATCTGCAAGAATCTCACGCGCAGCGTTGGCGCCGGGAGCGCCCATCACACCACCGCCCGGGTGGGTACTGGAACCGCACATATAGAGCCCCTTCACCGGCGAGCGATACTGGGCGTAGCCTGGAACCGGCCGGTTGAAGAGCAACTGGTCGAAGGT